>JANNYL010000222.1:0-2844 GCA_031410075.1 Flavobacteriales bacterium | reverse complement strand
GGTTTCGAATTTTTCACGGGGACAACGACGGAAAAGTGGAACGTTCCACCCATTTTTCCACTGATCCGTTTGGATGATCTCCCCATTACTGAGGACATCAACTATACGCATAGCGGCTTCCGCATGGTGCATGGTTGGGGAATTCGCAAAGTGCTCTCCGGAAATATCATCGTTGATCTGGGTGCGGAGATCAGCGCGATCATGATGTACAAGGCTACTAGTGACCAACTCGACAAAGAGCCGAACTACCAATTCCCGTACGAACGTTCGGGCTATTCCGGAGATCTCCTTAAAAAAGATGTGGGTGATTACCGGGCTTCGCTGGGTTTAACGGTACTGCCGATGCTGCGTGTAGGGCATTTGTTCTAGGAGTGTCCAGAAGGTTCTGCCGACCACCCAACAAGCGCTTTGTTCTCATTCGGCCGGATCCTACGTTATGCCAATGTGCTGGCTGCTATGAAGGCCCGAAAAGCGAATGGCGGTTTTGCGAGAGCCGCTTGATATCAAAGAGTTCAGAGCACATGGCCTGCTTACTACATTACGTTCATCACCGTGATCGATCGGAGCAATAGGCAATGATCGAAAAGGCTGTAGGTCGATAGCCAGAACGAATACATGAGTAAAAGTCGAGGTGTCGACTATAAGCAGCAAAGAAGAACTGAAGAGGATCTACCGCGCTAATACCACCCTTACCACCTCTCGTCCGGCGCGAAGCAGGAAGATGCCGCTGCCGAATTCTTGCACCGGTATCGACGCAGTATTCGCCTGAACGGAGGTTTGGAAGCACACCCGCCCTTGCGCATCGAACAATTCCACGTTGCCGAGCGGCTGACCATTGATCCGTTGCACGTTAAGGTCACTTCCAAACTGCACGGCGGAAAGTCCGCTTTGTGAAACCGAGGTCGCAATACCATTGCCACTGTCGGCACAAGGCAGGTAAAAGTCGAATGGCATGGGCACAGGCGTTTCCCATGTAACACCTTGCGAAGGACCACTGATGAAGCCCCCGATAGCCACACTGAAAACCGGAGCGCCTCCAGTTGGCTGGTCGTTCGGCGTAACCACCATCGTGTAGCTGCCAGGTGCAAGGCAAATGGTATCGGCATCGTATTCCATCCCGAAGCCCAATTCGAATTGCCCGCTGCTTGCCACGAGGAAGTCACTGTCATAGATCGTCCACTCGTAGGTGCCGATCGGGATGCCACCACCCAGGTTCTGGATGGTGGGAATGAGCGTGGCGCAGGGCGGTGGTGGGCACAGGTCAATTGGCAGCGTCCACTCACAAGCAAGCACGGTCGTGAAGAGTGTCCACAATTCCAGGCTACCAGCGAATGACCCGCTCGGGATGATCATGCCTTCGTTTACCTGCAGCATATGCCAGCTGTCGCCAGCGATGCCGAAGAAGTTCACGGTCTCTACCGCCAAGGTGTCGTGGTTGGCATCGAAGAGGATGAAGTTGGGATAGTCGAAGATCTGGTTGAAGTTGTAGTTGTTCACATGCACCATGATCTCATTTTCGTTGAACGCGTGCCATTGGATGGAGACCAGGGCCAGGCTATCGCAGGCCGCTCCGAAGTCGCTTACCACGAACTGGTGCTGCGGTTGCGGAGCGAAGTCGCCCACGTTCTGTGTGGCCAACACGATGGTGTAGGTGCCAGCAGGGAGTTGCCCGATTGCAACCGGTTCAACGTGCGGAACGATCACGGTCGCTCCACCGGGATCGGCAGCGGCGATGGTGATGGTAACCACGGAACCCGTGACTTGTGCGCTGGTGCCGACCACATAGGCGCCGGTGCTCGAGAGTCCACCGATCAGGTTGATGCTGATGTTGTCGAACGTGGTGGGCTGCTGCGGAACAACAGCGATCTCGTCGATGTAGAAGTAGGTCTGCGCACTGGCGAGGGTGGAACAGGCGAGCGCGATGCAGGAGAGTAGCTGTTTGATCATGGGTGAACAGGTTGCAGTAGGTAGACGCAAAATAAATGCGATCCGCCGCCTGCGGTTGAACTGTGCGATCAACAAGGGTGTTAATTCCCGAGCAACTTCCCGATATCCCCGATCGCCCTATCCACATCTTCGGTGGATGTACCGTCATAGAAACCACGCAAGCGGCCCAGTGTATCGGCGAGGATGAAGTTCTCTGTATGCACGAAATCATCGGGACCACCGCTGCCGGTATCCTTCACGGCGAACCAACTTTTGCGCGCTAAGCGGTAGATCTGTTCCCGATCACCGGTGAGCAGGCGCCAGCGAGCGGAAGCGGCTCCATGAAGGTCCGCATAGGCTTTCAGCGCAGGCACACTGTCGATCTCGGGCGTAACGGAGTGGGAGAGGAGCAGCACACGATCATCGTCTTTGTACGCCGCCTGAACGCGCTCCAACTGGTCGCTCATTTTGGGGCAGATGCTACCACAAGTGGTGAAGAAGAAATCGGCGATCACCACTTTGCCTTTGGTGTCAGCAAGCGTAACAGTGCGGCCATCCTGGTCGGTGAGGTTGAAGTCGAGGATGTGGTGTTCCGTGTTGGACGTGCGCAGCGAAGGATCAACCAGTTGCGGGTTCAATTGAGCAGGTGTGTAGATCGGCAGATCACCGCTGGGTTTGATGATGAAGTACGCGATACCTACACCCACTGCGAACAGCAAGAGGAAGAGCAATGCTCGGAAGAGGAGAGGGTGGCGGCTCATGATCCGGGCGCAAAGGTCGTGAAGGCGGAGAAGCGTTTTCTCATGTGAACATGTGGACATGTGAACATGTGCCCATGGCGGGGTAGAATTCGCTGATGTGGACATGTGAACATGTGCCCATGATGCCGTTCGTAGGATCCGACTTCATGTTCAGCTA
>JANNYL010000221.1:0-6523 GCA_031410075.1 Flavobacteriales bacterium | reverse complement strand
GAGGAGCGCATCACCAATTCGCGAAAACTCAAGTGGAATGTGCGATCCAGCGTACGGCGCAATGAGCGCTGGGCATTGAAAGGCGGCAATGGATTTACGTACACAGCGACCACTTCTTGTCTGCGGTCCTGGAATGGTTCGATGGGCAAGTTGTTGCTGAGTCCACCATCCACGTATGACGTGCCTTCGATCCTGACCGGAGGGAAGATCACTGGCACAGCACACGCCGCTAACAGCGCCGGGATCAGTTCACCCGAACTGAAGATCCGTTGACCGCCGCGTTCAAGATCGGTAGCGCTCACGAACAAGGGGATCTTCAAGTCCTCGAAACGCTTGCAAGGCAAGTGGGCTTGAAGAAAATCGCCTATGCGACGTTGGGAAAGAAACTCGCCGCGCAGCAACTTCCAACGTGTGCGGTGAAGTTTCCATTCCTCCCGGAAGAGATCGGTGACCTCCTTGGGTGATAGTCCGCTTGCGATAAAAGCACCGATCACCGCCCCTGCGCTCGTACCGCTAATGGCGGATGGCACTATTCCGGCTTCGGCAAAGGCTTGCAATACACCCAAATGAGCGATACCACGAGCGCCGCCGCCAGAAAGGACAAAAGGACGTTGTTCCATTCGAGGGTAAAGGTCGGCCGACTGGCCACAATTCACACGCACATATTACCCGCGAGAAAGACCTTGGTACGAGGAAAATCGCAGAATCCAAGGTTAATGCCCCACACGCACTTCCAGCGCGCATGTTCGGCAACTGGAAAGGAACCCTCCAAGCTCTGGCTCGAAGCGGACAAGTTGTAAGAGGAAAAATCGATCTCTGGCACGATGCGTTTAATGCAGGACGGTATGTTCCTGGTGCACAAATACGCGGGCACCTGCTTGAGAAAACTCCAAACCGGAACGGCCCTGCACGGGTACTCCTGCGGGAATCCAGGTGAACGACAGTCTGGCTAGTCAGCTTCCACTACGGTACACGGATCATGCGTAGCCAAGGTGCGGTTGCTGCGGATATCCTCCCGATGAACGTTCTTGGCCACTTTCCTGCCCTGCCAGCCTCGATCGGGGCTGGCGCAGGACTTCAAAAGTGATCACACATTCCAATGTTCTCCGCAATGGGCGGAAGTGAAAGCCATGGAGGTAGACTTTCGCCGGATAAGCTGAGCTACGCATCCGGGCTTCGAAGCCCGACCTTTGTACCTCGCGAACGCCCAATGTGCTTCAGCGAACAATGCATGGACCTGAATGATATGATCACCAACCTGCGCGAGGCGCTGGAGATCACACCGGATAATGACAAGTTGCGAGCACACCTCGCACAAACACTGCTCACTGCCGGACAGAACGAAGAGGCTACCGAACAGTACAAGCAAGTGTTGAGGTCTTCTCCACGGGATGCGAAAAGCAAACTGGGGTTGGCCAAAGCCTTCGCCGCATTGAAGCAATGGAGCGCTGCCATCGTGATCCTGGAGGAATTGAACCAGGGTACAGCTGAACACGAAGTGATGCTCTTGTACAGTCGAACACTTCTCAAAGAGGGCAGCTTCGGCAAGGCCATGGACGTATACCAACAAATGTTGGAGCGCTGGCCCGATCGTCCGGATGCTGAATTGGATGAGCACTTCCGCGTGAGTGGCTTCGAGCCTGATAACGACGATGAGGACGATGATGATTTCGACGGCCCTCCCGGAGATCTGCGCGCAAGCGACCTGATCGTTACGAGCAACGTGACTTTCAGTGATGTGGGTGGCATGGCTTCGGTGAAGGATGAGATCGGCATGAAGATCATCCAACCACTCCTGCACCCTGATCTGTACAAAGCGTATGGCAAGAAGATCGGTGGAGGGATCCTGCTCTATGGGCCACCGGGCTGCGGCAAAACGCATATGGCCAAGGCAACAGCCGGTGAGATCAAGGCAACGTTCATCAGCGTTGGCATCAGTGACATTTTGGACGCATGGCTCGGGAAGAGCGAACGCAACATGCATCGCGTATTCGAGGTTGCACGCCAGAACATACCTTGCGTTGTATTCATCGACGAGATCGATGCCTTGGGTGCCAACCGGAGCCATTTGCGCAGCAGTTCGGGGAGCCATGTGATCAACCAATTCCTCACCGAGATGGACGGGATCGATGCCGACAACGAAGGCTTGTTGATCATCGGGGCTACGAACATGCCTTGGCACATCGACCCCGCGTTCCGCAGACCAGGACGCTTCGATCGCACCATTTTCGTTCCACCGCCAGATGTTGAAGGGCGTGAGAGCATCCTGGGGATCATGCTCAAGGACAAGCCTACCAAGGACATCGACCTGCACGCCATCGCGCGCAAAACCGAACACTTCAGCGGTGCGGACCTCAACGCCGTGATCGACATCGCCATCGAGGCCAAGCTCCGTGAAGCGATGAAGACCGGAATTCCTGAGCCGCTGACATCCAAGGACCTGGTGAAGGCTGCAGGCATGCACAAAGCCACCACGCGCGAGTGGTTCACCACCGCACGCAACTATGCCCTGTACGCCAATGAAAGTGGGCTTTACGACGACATCTTGAAGTACACGAAATAGATGCTGCACGAACGCTACATGCGTGCAGCCTTGCTGTACAATCAGCGCCGCTTTGCTGATGCTGAACGGGAATTGCGCGACCTGCTCACCAGCGACCCGGAGCAACCCGACGCGCTGCACTTGCTGGCGGCCACATTCCTCGCCCAAAACCGTGTGGCCGAAGCGAAAAGCGCCGCGCAAAGTGTTCTCGGCATTTCACCGGCGAGTGCGGATGCGCATGATCTATTGGCGCGCATCGAGCTGGTGGATGATAATGCACGCATGGCCGAGGAACATGCGATGAAAGCCGTGGAATTGGAGCCCGGAGACAGTGGCCATTACAGCACGCTCGCGTTCGTTCTTCTGCGCCGCACCGAAATGCTACGCGCGTTGGAAGCCGCGGATCGAGGGTTGGCGATCAACCCGGAAGACCTGAGCTGCCTGAACATGCGCACAGAGGCATTGGCCCGGTTGGGACGCAAAGAAGAAGCGGACCGAACGATCCATAAAACATTGGAACTGGATCCGGAAAACCCGTACACGCACAGCAACACGGGCTGGGCTGTTCTCAGGCGCGGCGATCACAAGAAAGCGCTCGAGCATTTCCGCGAAGCACTGCGCCGCGACCCCATGAACCAGCATGCGAAGGCGGGCTTGGTGGAAGCGTTGAAAGCGCGCTACTGGCTCTACCGTGTATTCCTGGGCTACATGTTCTGGGTGAGCAACTTGAAGGATGGCGCACGGTGGGCGCTCATTCTCGGACTCTACTTCGGCAACCGCGTACTCAGTGCGCTCACGGTTTCCTATCCTGCACTTGCACCGTTCATTTGGCCGCTGATCATCGCCTATTTGCTCTTCGCATTGAGCACATGGGTGATGGTGCCCGTGAGCAATCTCTTTCTACGCCTCAACAAGTATGGTCGGTACGCCCTGGATCGTGAGGAAACGATCAGCAGTACGTTCACCGGCGTGTCATTGCTCCTGGCTATTGGCGGGGGTATTGGCTACCTCGCCACAGGATCAGCAGGTCTGCTTGCCCTGTCCATTTTCGGGTTGGTGATGATGATCCCCTTGGCCAGCATGCTCGGTGGAAAGAAGAAGGGAAAAGCCATCCTCGTAGGCACCGCCGGTGTTCTTGCGGTAGTGGGTTTGTTCGGCGTTGCGATCGCGTTCAGAACAGGTGATCCGATGAACCAAGTGATGGGCTTCTTCATCCCCGCGAACGTGGCGTACCAGTTCTTGGCGAATTGGGTGCGGCAATAAAGGATCGATCAGCGCTTCGTGAATGATGCCTGGCGCATTCCGCCATGACTAACGCGCAAGAGCAGCACGTACACATCGGAGCCAGTTCCGCGTGTCGAATGTTTCGCTACGAAAAACACCCGAATAGTTGCCTCAGTAATTCACGATCAGCGCACGACGAAGCCGTGTTGCATTTCTTCACCGTTGCCCAACATGCGAAGTGTATAGCTGCCCGTTGAGAGTTCCGCGATATCAAGGGTGTGTGAACCTGCTCCGCGCAAATTTCCCTGCATCACCGAACGTCCGGATGCATCGATGACATTGAACGAGAAATTGCCATCAGCGTTCACACGAACATTCAGCAACCCGTGCGCAGGTATTGGCCACACGGTGAACTCCGAAGAAGAAGCATTCTCTACCACCCCCACGCTGAACACGTTCAACGTATTGCTCATTGCAGCACAACCATTGGCATCGGTTGTTTGTGCGGTGTAGTCTCCATTCGTTTCGGCTGTCCATTGTGGCGTATTCACACCCGGGATCAGTTCACCGTTCAGGAACCACTGGTACGTCTCGCCGAATGTGCAGGAGAGTTCCAGTCCATCAGCAGTGATCACAGGAACTGCGGGAGCAGGAAAGAACGTGAACGATACAGTGTCGCTGCTGTATGAAGCACAACCTGATTCGTTGGTAACAACAAGTGCCAGATCCTCCCCTTGCGACCACGCGTTCTGCTCGGTCGAACCATCCGTCCACACGTAGGACTGGTATGTGGGCGGTCCTTCAACAAGCAAGCTGTCACCGATACACAACACACCACCACCATTGATGTCAACGGAAAAATTCGTGGTATTCAGCAGTGCGAACGCATCGAGCCTGCCATTACCAAAACGTAAATTGGGTAACGCCCCTGTGAGGGCGTCGCCATAGGCCGTGGAGATCAACGCTTGGATGATCTCCGTGTGCGTGGCATGGGGGCACTTTTGCAAGTACAACGCAACCGCACCAGCCACGGCAGGGGACGCGATACTTGTACCGCCATTGCGCACGTGCATGCAATCCCAATGCAGCTTGAAAATGCCCGCGCCGTTCTGCAAATTGGCCAGGATGGTCAACGGGGCAGCGGAGAAGGTGACATCTCCTGGGGCGGCAAGATCGGGCTTGATAAGACCCGTGCGCGTGTTTCCATAGGCGCTGCAATTGGCGATGGCGTTCTCCGTGATACCCGGCAATGTTTGCGTGGTATTGTTGCACGCCAAATAGGAGACTTCATTGTTGTAGTTGGCCACGGTGATCACGTGTGGTGAGCAGACCCACGAATCCACGATCCCACGCTCCAGGGTAGGGAACACGTAATTAGCCATAGGCGGATATTGCGCAATGGTGGGCAGGTTGAGCGAGGCGATCTCGCTCTCTCCAAAACCATTGTTGCACCACGAATCGGCACGGCCACTACCGGTCATCATAACACGCCACAGATAAGAGGCGCTATCCGGACGGAGCAACATCTCCAGATGGTATTGTCCACCGCGCACCGCTGCGAAGGTGGTGCACACAGCAAGCCGGCTGCCATCTGTACTGAACAGCGTATCGACAACATCGGTATTGATGGTACCCTGCACATTGCGGAACGGAATACGGCCGCGATATGCGTAGCCTCCGGTAACACGATCGGCACCAATG
This sequence comes from Flavobacteriales bacterium, assembly GCA_031410075.1. Taxonomy (GTDB): domain Bacteria; phylum Bacteroidota; class Bacteroidia; order Flavobacteriales_F; family PHOS-HE28; genus PHOS-HE28. Next base: position 1,056 of record JANNYL010000221.1, on the reverse strand, counting down.
CTGTATTGGATATCGTTCATGCTGGCAGTATCGCCCCAGAAGTCGATATAAGCACCTGTTCCGCCAAGGAAGAAGTTCGCTGAGTTGCTTCTGATCCACGCGAACGAAGTATCGCTGTCCACATCCATGCGCAGTGTATAGTTGGGGAAGCACGCACTATTTCCAGCTGCCGCCACGAGCACCCGACCAGGCGCGGCCATGAGCATGCTATCGATGAACAGGGCCGTTGGATCCAATCCATCGTGGCTGCCCAAGTACTCCCCAAGGCTCAGATTCACCACCGCAGGTTCACCAAGCAAAGTGGCCTTGTCGAACACATACTTGACGCCATCGGCAACTGTGGCGCTCCAGTTCGGAGCGTTCAAATAGGATTGCACGATCACGATATCGCTCTTGGGTGCGGCACCCAAACAATTTCCGGTGGCTTGGGCATTGCCCGCCACTGTCCCTGCCACAGTAGTGCCATGCCCACCACTATCCCCATCAGTCGCCGGGCAATTTCCTGCGTCGATCACCGCCTTGTCCCATTCTTGCCCGTAACCGAAACCAGGAGGTGTATTCGCCGCCAACGGGAAGTTGTGACCCCAATAGTGCAGCACACGGGTACCCGTGAGCGAATCACTGAAATCCGGATGGTGGAAATCGAGACCGGTATCCACGATACCCACCACCACACCGTCGCCATCATAGCCTTGTGGTAAGGGTGCCAAGCCTTGCTGAACCCAGTCGATATGTGTCTTGAGCCGCATACTATCATTCATAGTGCGGGCTTGAGACAGGTGGAAGTCAATGCTGATCAGTGCGTCCTCCGAGTCCAACTCATGAATGCGACCAGCCGGCATTCGTACGCTGGTCCAGTTGCGCATTTTCATTTTGATGAAGGCCCCATGCGCTTTGGCGATACGTTCCACCAACGTTGTGTTGCCTTGCAAGTACAGATCCACCTGCATGTCGGGTGGTGCGGTCTTCAGGAATGCACGCAGCTCGAAATCGATAAGTGTGCGCTGCTGTGCTTGAGAATCAACACAGCAAAGCGCAGCGATCAGCAGGAATGTG
>JANNYL010000220.1:0-5678 GCA_031410075.1 Flavobacteriales bacterium | reverse complement strand
CAAGCCGTTCGCCACGGCAGCGAGGATGTGCTGCTCGCTGTGCTTCAGGAGCGTGCACTGGCGTTCATCGAGATGGGGCGTCCCCATAGCGCCCTGCTCCTCATCCGGGAAGGACTGGTCTCAACGGCGATGGACACCTCGATCGCGCTTGCCGCGCGGCGCAAGTTCTTCGAACAGGCCGGTGAATTGCTCGAGCGATCGGACGATGATGCCGGAGCGCTTTCCGCGTGGTTCCAGTGGCAGGTGCTGGACAGCACGATCACCGCGAAGGATGGCGATGCAGCGCACAGAACACTGAAGGTCATGCTCGACAACGACGAACGGCTCGTTGTTGAGCAGGCCCAACGCGAGCGCGACCTGGTCCAAGTGCGCATCCAGCGGGAACAGCGTAACACCCTCGTTGCGGCCCTTGGCGTGGGTGCATTGCTCCTGTCCCTGTTGCTCATCACGTATCGGGGACGTCAACGACGAATGCAAGAGATCACCGGGCTCGAGTTGCAAAAGTTGCGCACTGAGCGCGAACTCGCGGACCTGCGTGCGCGACAACAGGTGGGTGAAGAAATGCAGGAAGGTCTCGGCATCGGGCTCGCGGCGCTGAAGCTCCGTAGTGAAATGATGCTGGCATCGGAATCGGATCCGGCGCGTCGGATGCGATTGGAGCGCCAGGTGCTGCTCACCAGTGAGCTTATCGGAAGCATGCGACAGATCCTTTGGGCCATGGACGAAGGGCGCTCATCACTTGCCGAGGCTGTTGCCAATATCAATATCTACGCCCAGAACTATGCCGCTCAGCAGGGCCTGTTCCTGAAGCTTGCCACAGTCCGGGAGTGGCCTGAGGTGCAGCTCTCCATGGAACAACGTCGCAACATCTTCCTCGTGGTGAAGGAAGCCTTGCACAATACCATGAAGCACGCGCGCGCCAGCCAGGTAGGCCTGGCCATCCATTGGCGCAATGGATTGACGGTGGAAGTCACCGACAACGGCCGTGGCTTCGTACTGGATGGCTCCAGCGGATCGGGCAACGGGCTGCGCAACATGCGCAAGCGTATCGAAAGCATTGGCGGTTCGTTCGACATGATGAGTGACAAGGGTACGCGGCTCACCTTCGCTGTTCCATTGCAAGAGGGCGAGGGGAACAAAAGTTCCAAGATCAGCGCGCTCGTGTAGTGGTAGGTTGCGGCATGTTCCGGTGGAAGCGGTTCGCGGTGATCGTCATTTGGTTCGTCCAAACGGCACCAGTGTTTGCGCAATGGGCGACCGGTAACCGCCACGATCTGTTGCCGCCGATCGACCGAACGGCATCCGATACCGCCCAGTTGAGCCTGGTTGGCAGGATCAGCGCCTTCTGGTTCTTCTCCACAAAGGGTACCCCATACCGCCAGCGGCTCGATACCCTCACGCTCGCATTGATGTCCAGTGCCGACACGACAATTCGCGCCATGGGTATGCATGCACGCGGCGACTACTACTTCCGGATGGGCTACAAAGCGAAATTCCACCGGGACATGACGCAGGCACTAGTCTATTTCCGAAAGGCGGAGCAGGTGTTCATCGCGGGCGAACAACAGCATAGCCTGCTCTTCAACCACGATGGCACTGGCGTGCTATACCGCGCTGTAGGCTTGCCCCATCAAGCGATAAGCGCGTGCAACGAGGCATTGGCGTTGACCATGCGGCCCGCGTCAGGTGCGCCCAGCACGAACACCATGGTGCGGATACATCTTGCTGGGGCATACTCTGATCTGGGAGATGGAGAACGCGCCCTGGCCCAGTTGGCGGCCTGTGATTCAATGCATCCCACAGATGCTGCAATGGTGCTTTTGGAACGCGGGCGGATCATGGAAATGCAAGGTGCACGGAATAAGGCACTACGGCTTATGGACAAGGCTGTTGCCCGAAGTCTGTCCGGTTCCTCCCAGTGGGATCGTATCGGCCTATTGTCGCCTGCCGCGAGGCTGCATTTGAAGAACGGCGATCATGCAGTGGCGCTGGCACTCGCTGAAGAGTGCGCCACGCTGGCGGACCATCAGGGCGACGAAGCGGCGTGGTGCGGTTGTAAAGCGCTGGCCGGTGAAGCGCGTTGGCGTTTGGGCGATGTACCCGGCGCGGTGAGCGACCTGCGCGCGGTGATGGACACGGCCGAGATGCATGGCTACATCGGCATTTCGCGCGAGACGGGCGACGATGGCAGCATGGTGCGCGTGGCCGCGATACTGAAGGAAGTGTACAAGGCGCAAGGCCGCACAGAAGATGCCTTAGCTATGACCGAGAAATGGGCCGCATGGCAGGACACTCTACGCACTTTGGAAGGCCGCGAAGAACTGTTGCGCTACGACATCCAGCAACACGAACTCACCGACAGCATCGCGGAAGCAAAGCGCTTGGACGAAGCAACGAGAGGCTACCGCGAAACGCTTCAGGCCGAACGCACGCGGCGATACATCGAACTCACCGTGGGGCTCTCCGCCTTGGTGATCGCGTTGCTCGCTGCATGGTTCTATTTCAACCGCCGAAAACAGGAACACAAACTCGCCGCTATCGAACTGCAGCGCACACAGCAAGAGCACATGATAGCAGACCTGCGCATGCACGAGCGCATGAGCGAAGACCTGCACGAGGACCTCGGCGCGGGCCTCAGCGCGCTCAAACTCTGGAGCGAAATGGACCTGGCCGATGAGACCGATGCGCGCCGCAAACAACATCTGGCCAAGCGCAGCGCCATGGCCGATGAACTGGTGGCCAGCCTACGGCAGATCATCTGGGCAATGAACAGCCCGGCCACAGGCGTAAAGCAATTGGTGGACTATCTCGTGGACTATGCGCACCTGCATTGTGCCCAGCATGGTTTGCGGCTTCGGGCTGAAGCGAAAGGCCCCTGGCCAGACATCAAACTGTCCGCAGAACAGCGGCGCTACCCCTTCCTCGCTGTGAAAGAAGTGCTTGCGAACACGGTAAAACACGCAGAGGCAAGTCGCGTGAACATGCGCGTGACATGGAACAATGGGCTTGTGATCGAACTGCACGATGATGGCAAAGGCGCATCCAGCAGCATCGAAGCACTGCCCGGCAACGGCCTTCGCAACTTGCAACGGCGTATCGGTTCGCTCGGTGGTGAAATGACCATTGATGGTTCCAATGGCATGCGGATCACGGTGCGGGTACCTCTATCCCCTTCGGCGTAACGAAAGTTCCACAGGATGTCTCACATCAACTCCTGACCTTCGCCGCATGAGCACAAAGGCCCGCATTGGTATCGTGGAAGACGATGCCCGCATCCGCGGAGCATTGCTCGCGATCCTGTCCTCCACCACCGACATGGTATCGGAAGGTTTCTTCGCCAACGCCGAAGCGGCGCTCGCAGGATGGGCCGAAACCTTTCCCGATGCAGTGATCATGGATATCAACCTGCCGGGTGCGAGTGGTATCGAATGCGTGCGCGAGATGGCCCAACGCTGCCCGAGCACGCAATTCCTTATGTACACCATGCACGATGACGACCAACGAGTGTTCGATGCGCTGAAGGCGGGTGCCAATGGTTATCTGCTGAAAAGCGCGAAACCGGGCGAGATCATCAGTGCGCTACGCGAACTGCTTCAGGGCGGCAGCCCCATGAGCGCCCCTATCGCACGTCGTGTGGTGGCGAACCTTCGCCCGGTGAACAATTCCGGCGTGATCGCGGAGGCAAAGCTCAGTGACCGTGAGCGAGAGATCCTGGAGCTGCTCGCCGAGGGCCTGCTCTACAAGGAGATCAGCCCGCGCTTAAGCCTCAGCGAAGGGTCCATCAAGCAGCACATCCACCGCATGTACGAGAAGCTGCATGTGCAGAACAGGACGGAGGCGGTGAACCGGTTCTTCGGGAGGTAGGTTCCGAGCACACGCTGGTCCCAAACAAGTGGTTACGAGTTGACGTGTTGCACGTTCGTGCGCAGACCAATGCGGAACGCGCAACACGCCAATGCAGCCCTGTCAACCTTTGTTCCATTCCCCCTACAACCCTTGCTGGGCCTCACTTGGAACGAATGTTACGCGAGCGCGCATCCGATCATACGCGACGTTTGTCGCAAATACAACGAACCCATGAGAACTCTTTCCGCCGCATTGCTTCTCTGCGCCGCAAGCCTTGCGCAAGCGCAGACCTACACCCTTGCCCAGACCTTCGGCACCAACGGCGTGCTGCACGTACCCTTTGTTACCGGCGACCACTACTCGAACGCGCATGCGATCACGGCCAACGGAAAACTGCTCGTGGCGGGCGGCGGCTACGAGGGCGGCAGTAACAGCTACCACGTGACCATGGTGCAATTGGATACCGTTTGCGGTGCATTGGATACCACCTTCGGCGAGGGTGGTGTGGCCGTACGCGTCTTTGAAGGACGGACCATTTGCAACAACATCGCACTGCAACCCGATGGCAAGATCGTAGGCTGTGGCCTGGTGGCGCCGGACAATTCGGGAAGCCTGCAAACAGCCGGTGTGTACCGCTTTCTCGCTGATGGATCAGTGGATACCACCTTCAATGGCACCGGCTACCACCGCCTTTACGGCTTTGGGGACACAGGTCACTTTACCGAGATATTTGTGAACGCCGATGGCACCATCACCTGCGTTGGTGAGGCGTGGAGCACCGGTTTCGGTGCGGTGCGCTTCAATGCCGATGGAACACTTGATACCAGCTATGGTGTAGGCGGAACCGCTTCGATCCCCTATCCCCAACAGCCCGCTTTGGCTCGGGACGGCATAGGAGGGGGCCTCATGCGGCCTGATGGTTCGGTCCTGTCCATCGCCGCGTTGTATGGCGGAGTGTTGGCCGGCAGGCTCGTTCTGGCACAATTCGATGCTACAGGTGCTCCGGACCCCGGCTTCGGTACCGATGGTTTGGCGATCAGTCCGTTCGTCTTTGGTAGCGTTATCGGTACAGGCACGGTCCTGTTGCCCGACGGCCGTTTCCTGGTGAGCGGATCGGGCCCTGGCCAGAACGGATTCCTGATGGCGCGCTTTCTGGCGAACGGCACGGTGGATAGCACATACGCCACCGATGGTGTGAGCTTGGTGTACAGCACCGGTACTGTGCGTGGATACGATCTTGAGCTGCTGCCTGATGGGAGCACCTTGCAATACGGCGATCACGATCTGAAAGGCCTCGTCCTGAAGCGCGATGTGGACGGCCAAGTGGTAGCTACGTTCGGTTCTTCTGGAGACGGTTTCTTGGAGGCTGGTCCCCTTGCTTATGATGTGTTCGTTGGCGGCTTCACGTTGCCCAGTGGCCGCATCATCGGATACGGCGGAAGCTCCGGGAATGTGCTCGTTGCGAAACTCACCATGGACCAAGTGGCCGATGCGATCCCGGTGATCACGGCTACTGATGGGGACCTTACTACTCCCGGCAGCGGCGACCTCCAGTGGTACCTGGATGGCGTGCTGATCAGCGGTGCGAACGCGAACACCTTCACACCAACAGAGAACGGTGTGTACACGGTTACCATGGAAGTCTCTGCGGATTGCCTATTCACCTCCGAGCCTTACAACCTGCTGAACGTGGGTGTGGAAGAACTGAGCACTGGCTCTTTGCATGTGTTCAACAACGGCAGTGGCAGCATCGTAGTGGTGAACGATGGCTCTGTGGCGCCATACGACCTGCTCGATCTGAACGGCAAGCGCATCGCTTCCGGCCAGTTGCG
>JANNYL010000219.1:0-2931 GCA_031410075.1 Flavobacteriales bacterium | reverse complement strand
ATCCAACAGATAGGCACAGGATCCTGAAAAGCACCCAGGAGATCGACCCATCATGTACAGAGTGCCTCTTTCAATTGGGCATGAGCGCCTTCGGAAGGGCGAATGCTGGAGCGGGGAGTTTTGATGCCGCGATCAAATACTTGGAAGAGGTCAAGGACAAATGCCCGGACTATCACAGCGATCTCTATTTCGCGCTGGGCATGATGTACTATCGGAAGGACGATTTTCCGGGGAGTGCGCAGGCCCTGCAGAAGTTCTTGAAGTTCCCGACCGACGATGCCACCAAGATCAGTGCGGAGATCGATGCCAAGACCGCGGATGCTGAAAAGCTGATGCCCGAACTTGCCTTTTATGCCGAATTCTACAAGGATCAACGGCCCTTCACGCCAAGTGTCTTGCGTGGTGTGAGCACGGGTGCCGATGAGTATCTCCCGATGTTCTCGCCGGACAATGAGTTGCTCTTCTTCACACGTGTAACGAAGAAGCAAGCGAAAGGCGATTTCGTGACGATCGACATTGAAGAACTTACCGAGAGCCGACGCACGGACCTCAAACAGGATTTTGACAAAGGTGCCGCGCTGCCAAAGCCGTTCAATATGGGCGATAATTACGGCGGGGTAACCGTGAGTATGAACAACAAGGAGGTCTTCGTGACCATTTGCCGGCCGGTTAGCAAGGACTACAAGAACTGCGACATCTTCCGGTCGCACTTCGATACGAATGTGGACTTTGAGACGGGCAAACAAACGTTCGAGTGGACTGAACCGACAAACCTTGGACCCAACATCAATACCGAGGACGGTTGGGAAAGCCAGCCTACGCTTAGCGCCGATGGAAAGACGCTGTTTTTCGCGGCAGCGCGCCCTGGCCTGAAGGGTATCGACATCATGCAAAGCACCCGGGACGACAAGGGTGAATGGGGTGTTGCCAAGCCCATGCCTGCGCCGATCAATACCGCTGGTGATGAGAAGGCTCCCTTCCTCCATAGCGACAGCCACACGTTGTATTTCGCCGCTCGTCCGCCCAAGGACGACAACGGCAAGGAAGATGTTTCACGTGGACATCGTGGTATCGGTGGTTACGATGTGTTCTACAGCCACCTTGATGACAATGGTGTATGGACTGCGCCAAAGAACATCGGGCATCCGATCAACACTGCGCAAGATGATCACGGACTTATCGTGAGCGCGGATGGGCGCATGGCTTACTTCGGAAGTAGCCGTTTCAAGGGTGCCGGTGGTTTGGATATCTATGGATTCGAACTGCCCAAAGAGGCGCGACCAGAAGACATTTTGATCGTGAAGGGTGAAGTGAAGAATGATGAAGGCCAGCCTGTACTTGATGCCGAAGTCACCATCACCTACATGGACACACGCAAGACCGAAGTGATCAAAGTGGATGAGACCACCGGCAAATACGTGACGGTGGTAAAACTGAAACCAGGTGCCGATGTGATCATGACCGTGAAGAAGAGCGATCACGTTTTCGATAGCCGTTCGTTCACTGCGGAAGACACCACACGCGGTGGCGTGGCCGCAGTGGAAATGAAGTTGAGCAAGATCGAGGTGGGCAGGAGCTACAAAATGACGGACATCCGCTATGCCACCAGTAGTGCCGATATCACCAAGAGCAGCGAGTACATCCTGGATGAGCTTATCAGCTTCCTGAAAGACAATCAGCTTGTGCAGATCGAGGTGCAGGGCCACACCGACAATGTGGGCTCATTGGAAGACAACATGGCGCTCAGTCATGATCGCTCGTTCACGGTGCGTTCCTATTTGGAAGCACACGGCATCAAAGGTTCACGCCTTACGAGCAAGGGTTACGGCCCAACCCAGCCAGTCGCGAGCAACGAGACTTCCATTGGGCGGGCTCAGAACAGGCGCACCACGTTCGTGATCAAAGCGAAATAGATCGGAGCGGTCCGGCTACTCTCCGTCCAACCGTCGTTGGTTCTTCCGCATGCGCAAGTTCAGGACCTCCACACCTACGCTGAAGAACATGGCCGCATACACGTAATTCTTGATATTGTAGTCATGTACGATCGCTGGGGCGACGCCATCCAGCAACAGAACGAGACCAACTACGAACAGGAAAACGAGCGCGAGCACCTTCACCGTGGGTTGTTTGTTCACGAAGTCGCTGATCATATCGCTCGCAACAAGCATGATCAATACGGCTACGATCACCGCCAATACCATGATCAATATCTCGTTGCTCATGCCCACGGCGGTGATCACGCTGTCCAACGAGAACACGATGTCGATCAGGATGATCTGCATCACCACCATCCACAAGGATGCGGAACCCTTCTTGTTGCCAACCTGCTGATCGCTAAGCTCGACCGTCTGGCGGATCTCGCTTGCGGATTTCCAAAGCAAGTACGTCCCGCCCAGGATCAACACCAAACCACGTCCCGTAATCGGGAAGGAGCCCAGGTTGAACATCGGGACAACCAATCGGCTGATCCAGGTGATGGTCAGCAAAAGCAGCACCCGTGTGATCATGGCCAGGCCCAAGCCCAGCCGGCGGCCTTTGCGCTGCTGGTTCGTGGGCAGCTCTCCGCTGAGGATACTGATGATGATGATGTTGTCGATGCCCAACACGATCTCCAACAACGTGAGCGTGAGCAGTTGCACCCAGCCATGCGCCGTGAGGAATACCGAAGGGTCCAGTTGGTCGGAAGAGATCATAATGCGCCGCGAAGAAAGCCATCGCCCTCATTAGGTCCTCTTCAAAGCGAATTTCGTTCCGCGCATGCCCTGGGTTTTCCCCTCCTGCCGATCGATCGTTCGATCGGCAATGCAAGGAGGGGTGGGGGCAATGTCATTAAGTTAAGGTGGTCAGAAGGCTGGTTTGGAGTTGAAGAGGTACTTGGGCTTAGGCCTGTTTTTGAACTTATCGATGGTGCGCGGAGCGCTTCTGCCTGGC
>JANNYL010000218.1:0-2317 GCA_031410075.1 Flavobacteriales bacterium | reverse complement strand
CAGGAACGGCCGCACCAGAAAGAACATCATCGCGACATAGCTCGCGGTCAACGCGATGGTCCAGACCGAACTGACCAAGCTGCCGGCCTTCACGATGGCGATCACCGCAGCCAATAGGCACCACGCCGTAATGTCATCGATCGCTGCGCAGGTGATCGCGAGCCCACCCAAACGCGTTCGCGTTAGGCCACGCTCTTGAATAATACGCGCAAGAACAGGGAAGGCAGCTATGCTCATGGCGATACCCATGAATAGCGCGAACGAAAGGAACGGGACACCTGCTGGCGCGAATTGCTTGTACAAAAACGCGCTGAGAACCACACCGCCGAGGTAGGGGATCACTATTCCCGCGTGACTTATCACGATGGCTTGCTGCGCCCGGTTCTTCAAGACGTTCAGGTCAAGTTCCATGCCCACGACGAACATGAACAGGATCAATCCGATCTGCGAGAGGAATTGCAAATTGCCCAATGAGGCAGGCGGGAAGAGGAATTCCGAATACCCCGGAAAGTAGAAGGCGAGAAAGGATGGCCCCAGGAAGATGCCCGCAGCGATCTCGCCGATCACCGTGGGTAATCCCATTTTCCCACAGATGAAACCGAATACCCGAGCGGTGACAATGATGGTGAGTATCTGGAGCAGCAGCTTGGCCAGCGGGTGCGTCAGGTTCGCATGGTATGTGTCTTTGAATTGCTGCCAGTAGCCAGGATCGGTCAAGGAGACGCTGGATCCTTGAACCGTTTCCAAGGACGCGCCCCTTTGCACGAACACCGTGATGCACACGGCCCCCACGAGTAACATGAGCAGGTACAGAAGCCACGGCCGTTTGCGGAACATGGTGGGCAAGTTATGCGTGTGCAGGTTGCCCTATAGCAAAGCGGCCCTGGACGTTCTGTCCAAGGCCGCTGGTACCGGTGCGTTCCGTAACCCCTCGTTGCGCTGCCGGTGCTTGTCGTTCCTAGATATGTAATGAACGGCTCAACAAATGGAACACGTTCGGTAATTGGACGTTCTCGGTAGCCTCGTCGGTTACAACTTCTGTCGTTCGCGGTGCGGATGGCGCTTTGTGATAGACCACGCGGCGATCGCGGTTATTGGTCCTGGTGCTGTCCGTTGCCGCAGGTGTGGGTTCTGTGGATGAGCCCAGCTTGAGTCCGGAAGGGGTCATGGTCCAGGTCTTTCCAAGCATGTCCCGATCAAGTGTGTTCGTCGTATTGTCAATATCGTAGATGATATTCTTGCAGCCTTCGCGGAAGAACACACTTTTACCATCGGGTACTTCAAGGATGAACCGAACATCCTGAGCCCGCCATTTGTCCTCTTTGGAGAAGCGGACAAGTGGAGAAATGAAGAGGACATCCCCATCCTGCTTGTAGTTGTACTCGACCCGTTCTGCACGCCCTAGGGCCAGCTTGGCGCTGCGTGCATTGGCTTCGCGCACCACCATAAAGTGGTAGAGGCTGTCAGCACTGCGGGTGACATCGCAATCGCCCCAATTTCCGCTCACGTGGTCGTTCTCAATGTGCAGTCCGTTGAGATCAAAGTCCATATCACCATCATCGAAGGTCATGCTCCAGTTGAGGTTGCTGTCTGGTGTGACCAGTCCATCCAGGTAGATGGTGTTGCCCAACGGCTGGGATATGCTCACCTCCGTGCGCATCTTGTTCTGTCGGCGGAAATCATTTCCCAGGTCGAGGGCAGTAAGGATCGTTGGGACCAAAGCGCTGAACCACAATACCGCGAGGCCAATGCCGAGCCATTTCGGGGTGGAAGTGCCCAGTAGCAGTTTGAAGCCGGCAAGGAAGAGTGCGATGATGGGAACCACCAATAGAACGATCGCTCCAATGCCGAACCACATGGCGTGGGCCTTGCTCGTGAATACGATCCCGCCCAGATCCAAGAGTCCGAGCTCATCATTGTTCCATGATGCGTTCCAGAAGGTCCATGAACCACCTACCACGAAGGTGATCAATCCCAAGAGCATGCTGAAGGCGAAGAGGATGAGCCCTATGCCAATGATCTTTCCGATCACACTGGCGGCACTGCTGCCTACGCGTCTGGCTGCACCTCCTGCTTCCTGACCCCACTGTTGCGAGCGCGGCCCCCATTCCTTTCCAAGGTCCTTGGCCTCAGTGGCTACCCGCTCTGCACCTTGTTTCACTTTCTCCGTGCCTTCCTCGAACATGCGCTTCAGGTTGTCAACCGTGACCGCCTCGCCGCGCATCTGCAATTTTTCCGCAGTTGTGGTCGCCTTTGGCACGAGGATCCAAAGCAGGAGGTATACAAGGATGGGGGAGCCCCAGCCCAGCCACACAAC
>JANNYL010000217.1:0-1268 GCA_031410075.1 Flavobacteriales bacterium | reverse complement strand
TCTCGAAGCACTGGATTCGAGCACTGTGGGCATGCCCAATGTGGTGTCGGCGTACATGGACAATGCCTGCCTTTCGCAGAGTGGCGATATCGTTATAGCTGGTTCTGGCAAATCCTCAGAAGAGTCCGTATTCGATGTCTTCCAATTGATCCGCTTGGGTCCAAATGGTGACTCTATCGCATCGAACCGTATGCAGAACGGCTATTTTTTCGTTCCGCGCCACATCGTAGAGCTGCACCCGGACACATTCTTGGTTTCGAGCTATGGCGCACCTGCACTTCCTGAGTTTGCTAACGGTACTTCAAGTTACTTGCAGTTCGGACCAAGCCTTGGTCTCCTCGGTGGATTCATGGGTGTGGCATACGATGGCAGCAACGATTTCCCTTGGTTCCCGAACAGCCTTTGGGACCAAGCATTTGTGGAACCGTTGCCAAGTGGCAACCTCTTGGTAGGTGGTCGCGCAGGTGCGTTGGATCCGCCCGGCATGCATTGTTTGATACAAAAACTTAGCCGAACGGGAGAGCACATCAGCGCTTTCACACCACGTAGTGAATTCCCACATGACTTTCCGGCGTTGTATGGAAATCTTTCGCGAACAGCAGATGGAAACATCCTGTTCGCCATTATGGCGAATTTCCAACCAGGCCCTCCTACACCCTTTGCGCCAACCGAGCCCAACCGCTTGCACATCTACAAATTGGACACTTCACTGAATGTGATATGTGCCAACGTGGTAGATGGATTTCCGGAGAACGCATTCTACTGGTTGGATCGAATAAAAGCCACTGACGATGGCGGCTTTCTTCTAGTGGGAAGTCGCATAGACCTGGATCAACCGGAGGTTCATTTTGAAGGATGGGCGCGGAAATTCAGCAGTGAAGATTGTTTCACCGGATCGGAAGAACAGATCAGTTCACGACCAGTGGAGGTATACCCGAATCCAGCTATCAATGAAATTTCTTTCACCTTGAACGGGCCAAGTCAACAGGCACTAGTGCAGCTGTACAACGTACAAGGTATCGCTGTTGGCAAGTCCGAATTTTCCTCTGGACAAGCAACTGCGAACGTGAGGCAGCTGTCTAGCGGTATCTACCTCTATCGCATTACGGATCGTTCAGGCAAACTGGTCACGAGCGGGCGGTGGCTGAAACAATAGTCCGGTAAACGCCGATCTGAATGCGAAGAGGCGGTCAACAACTGACCGCCTCTTCGCATTCAGAAAAAATTTCGATCAACCTTTTTTCGAAGGCGCTGGTGCTGGCTTGCCT
>JANNYL010000216.1:0-3548 GCA_031410075.1 Flavobacteriales bacterium | reverse complement strand
GACCTGGACGTGCTTTCCGCTTCCGTGTATGATGACAAGATCGCCTGGTATGCCAATGATGGCTCGGGGGGCTTCGGATCGCAGCAGATCATTTCAACCTCGGCGATTTACGCCCGGAGCGTTGCATCGGCAGATCTGGATGGGGATGGGGACCTGGACGTGCTTTCCGCTTCCTCCGGCGATGACAAGATCGCCTGGTATGCCAACGATGGCTCGGGGGGCTTTGGGCCACAGCAGAACATTTCAACCCTGGCAGTTGGAGCTCTGTGCGTTGCATCGGCCGATCTGGATGGGGATGGGGACCTGGACGTGCTTTCCGCTTCCTTCTCTGATGACAAGATCGCCTGGTATGAGAATTTGACGGTGGTCACCGCTGTTCCCACTGTGGCTGCGGAACAGGTCTCGCTATACCCCAACCCCATGAGTGCCAGTGCTACGGTGCTGTTGGAGCAAATGGGTGGCGCAGTGGTGCTGGAGTTCTTCGACATGCAAGGCCGTTCGATCCGCACGGAAACACTGGCTGTGCAAGTACATAGGATAATCGTGCCGCGCAACGGGCTCGCGCCTGGCCCCTACCTGTTGCGCATTACGGGTGAAAAACGATCGGAGGCGAAGCTCTTCGTGGAATAGCCGTCACTCCTTCGGACCTCAGTCCACGCTGAAGTAGTCGGCGCTCTGGTAGTGTCCGTCGGCCTCCTTCGCCAGCTGCATCAGGATGTCGTTGGCGAGGCTGCTGGCCCCGAACCGGAACCAGTGGTTGCTTAGCCATTCTTCGCCGAGCTCCTCCTTCACCATCATCAAATAGTGCAGCGCTTCCTTGCTCTTACGGATGCCGCCGGCGGGCTTCATGGCGATCATCTGCCCGGTCTTCAGGTAGTGGTCGCGGATGGCGTGCAGCATCACGAGCGTCACTTCCATCGTGGCGGCCGGATTGATCTTGCCTGTGCTGGTCTTGATGAAATCGGCGCCCGCCGCGATGGCGATGTCGCTGGCCAGACGCACCTTATCGTAGGTACCAAGCTCGCCGGTCTCCAGGATCACCTTCAGACGCGCTTCGCCGCAGGCATCCTTGATGGCCGCGATCTCATCGAACACGAAGTTGTAGTCGCCGCTGTGGAAGTGGCCGCGACTGATGACCATGTCGATCTCATCGGCGCCTTCGTTCACGGCGAACTTGGTGTCGGCGATCTTGACGGACTTCGGCGCTTGACCGCTGGGGAACGCGGTTGATACCGACGCGACCTTCACGCCGCTAACGCCGAGCGCCTTCTTGGCGACTTTCACCAAAGAAGGATACACGCAGATGGCAGCGCACGTTGGAAGACCCGGAAGCGCGTCATGCGGATGCATCGCCTTGTAGCAGAGTTGCTTCACCTTGCTCGGCGTGTCGGCGCCCTCGAGTGTGGTGAGATCGATCATGCTCAGTGCGAGCTTCATGCCCTGCACCTTCGTTTCCTTCTTGATGCTGCGCGTCTTGATGCGCGCCACGCGCTCCTCGATGCCCACCTGATCGATGGTGGGCGTGGTGCGCGGATCGGGCATGCGAAGCGGAGCGGAAATGGTCTTCGGCGGCATGCGGCTAAGATAGCGGAGCCCTCTGTCGTCATCGCGAAGCCCGCATTTGGGGGTGAAGCGATCTGTAATTCTGGTTACCGGATCACACGTCGCTTCGGTCCTGCCAAAGCGCAAGCCCTCGCGATGACGGGGTGGGGAGCTACCTTCGCGGTCCCAGAAAAATGGCCACTCAAAGCCACATACATCCTGTCCAAGACCGCCTGCTCCAGCGCGCTGACAAGGAGGCGCTCTTGGGCCAGCGCGGCGTGTGCATTTGGATGACCGGATTGAGCGGCAGTGGCAAGAGCACGTTAGCGATCGCACTGGAACGGGAACTGCATCAACAAGGTCGGTTCTGCACTGTGCTCGATGGCGACAACGTGCGCACCGGCATCAACAACAACCTCGGATTTTCGGATGCTGATCGCACCGAGAACATCCGCCGTATCGCCGAAGTCGCGAAGCTCTTCGTGGAGCAAGGCGTGATCGTGGTGTGCTGCTTCGTGTCACCCACCATCGCCATCCGCGAACAAGCGAAAGCGATCATCGGCTCGGATGACTTCTTCGAGGTGTTCGTGGACACGCCGCTCGACGTGTGCGAGCAACGTGATGTGAAAGGACTTTACGCGAAAGCGCGTTCCGGCGAGGTGAAGGACTTCACCGGCATCAGCGCCCCGTTCGAAGCGCCGCCTTCGCCGAGCATACGCATTGCCACTGCCGACCGCAGCGAGGAGGAAAGCACCACTGAACTCCTGAACTTCATCCTTCAGCGCATAGTACGGAACTGACCCATGCATTCGTACCGATTAACGCACCTGAAAGAGCTCGAGAGCGAGAGCCTGCACATTTTGCGTGAGGTAGCCGCGCAGTTCGAGAACCCGGCCCTGCTCTTCAGCGGCGGTAAGGACAGCATCGTGTGCTTCCACCTTGCGCGGAAGGCTTTCTTCCCCAGCAGGGTCCCCTTCCCGCTCGTGCATGTGGACACCGGCCACAACTTCGAGGAGACGATGATCTTCCGCGATGACCTCGTGAAGGAGCACGGCGCCAAGCTCATCGTGGGCAGCGTGCAGGACAGCATCGACCAAGGCAAAGTGCAGGAGGAGACCGGCTACTACGCCAGTCGCAACAAGCTCCAGACAGTGACTTTGCTCGACACTATCGAGAAGCACAAGATCGATTGCGCTATAGGCGGTGGTCGTCGGGACGAGGAGAAGGCACGTGCGAAGGAGCGCGTGTTCAGCCATCGCGACGAGTTCGGCCAGTGGGATCCGAAAATGCAGCGGCCCGAGCTGTGGAACCTGTACAACGGCAAGAAGCGTCCAGGTGAGCACTTCCGCGCCTTCCCCATCAGCAACTGGACGGAGATGGACGTGTGGCAGTACATCCTGTTGGAGAACATTCCCATCCCGAGCATCTACTTCAGCCACGTGCGTGAAGTATTCGATCGCGATGGCGTGATCTACGCGAACTCATCGTTCATGCACTTGAAGCCGGAGGAGAAGCCCCGCCAGATGCGTGTGCGTTTCCGCACCATTGGGGATATGAGCTGCACCGGCGCAGTGGATTCACCGGCGAGCACATTGGAAGAGATCATCGATGAAGTGGCATCTTCACGCGTGACGGAGCGCGGCAGCCGCATGGACGACAAGCGGAGCGAAGCGGCGATGGAGGATCGAAAGAAGGAAGGCTACTTCTGAAAGTTGAAAAGCGAAACGAGAAAGCTGAAAGCTGAAAAGCGAAAACTGAAATGGACGCGCTGCCGCACAAAGACCTGAAGGATCGCACGATGCAGTTCTCGGTTGCGGGTGTGGCGTTCTACAAAGCGTTGCCGAAAAACACGGAAGCGCAAGTCCTTGGCAGGCAGTTGCTCCGGTCAGCAACGTCAGTTGGTGCGAATACACGATCCGCCTTCACGGGAAGGAGCAAGAAGGAGTTCATTGCCAAGCTGGGGATCGTGATCGAAGAAGCCGACGAGTGTGGGTTTTGGTTGGAAC
>JANNYL010000215.1:0-2428 GCA_031410075.1 Flavobacteriales bacterium | reverse complement strand
GCGCGATTGCCTGGCTGCCGTTAAACATGGAAATACAGCGACCGGCGTGAGCGCTGTACATGTATTCACAGCGCTTCCCGGTGTACCGACCAGCTACACAGTAACGCTTACCGTCAGGGATCCGCAAAACGCGACCAACAGTACCACGCGATTGGTAAGCGTGAACAACTCGCCACCGGTCTTTGTTATCACGAGCTTTCCGAACGACCATTTGTATCCGGTTGGGGTCGACACCACATATGCATTGGTAGCAAGCGTAACCGATGCGGAGCATACTGCTGGACAGATCACCTATTCATGGCAGACCATTTTTCACCACAACACGCACATCCATCCGGAAAGCGCTACCACATCACCTACAGGTACTACCGTTGTTAGTGGTGAGGGCTGCTACACGGATAATTTCTGGTATGAGATCCTATTGACCGTCACAGATGCTGGTGGACTTACTGGCACAGCTGTAAAGTATATCTATCCTCGATGCAGTTCGATCTCGCCCACCGCGGTTATCCTGAGTAGTTCGAGCGCAGGGCCCTCGCCGATCGTTGCTCAATTGAGCGGCGCTGGTAGTTCGGACAATGGCTCAATCGTTAGCTATGCATGGGATTTCGGTGATGGAACTTCCGCTGTGGGAGTGAACGTCAACAAGACGTTCACCGACGTAGGCGACTATATCGTAACGCTTATTGTAACCGACAACGACGGCTTGGTCGGCATCGTAACAAAGACGATAACAGTTACGAGTTTCGGTCCGCCTCAGTGTGTAGGAGCTCTGGGAAGTGTGATGCGCCAGGTTTGGACCGGCATAGCGGGTGGCACCGTGGCGGATCTTATCGCAGCCCCTGGTTATCCCAACAGCCCTAGTAGTACGAACTACCCAACAACCTTCGAAGGTCCGGTGAACCTTGGAGACAGTTATGGCACCCGAATGCGCGGATACATCATCGCGCCCACCACTGGCAATTACGTTTTCACGGCTGTGAGCGATGACGAGTCCACGGTCTATTTGAGTTTGAACGGCGATCCATTGCTCAAGCAACAGATCTGCAGTGTACCCGGTTGGACCAATCAAAGTGAGTTCACCAAATACCCGCAGCAAACCAGTGCTGCCATTTCGTTGGTGGCTGGCCGATACTACTACGTGGAGATGCTGCACAAAGAAGGCGGCGGGGGGGATCACCTTTCCTTGTGGTGGCAAACGCCTACGAACAGCACCCGTGCCAAGGTGCCCGGAAGCGTGCTTGCTCGCTGGCAGGATTGTGCACCCAGTGTTGTGTTGCGTGCCAATTTGCAAGGAGCTTTCGACGCTACGAACAATCTGATGCGAGATGATCTGCGGGTGGCTTCGCTCATACCGGCAATTGAGCCGTATACATCGCTTGGTTTCACTCAGGTAGGTGGTGGGGGAGAGACCGTATCACCTGCTACGCTTGCCGTTACTGGCAAGAACGCGGTGGTGGACTGGGTGTTGGTAGAGCTCCGTAACAAAAACACGCCCACTACCATAGTAGCCACGCGCTGTGTTTTGTTGCAACGCGATGGGGACATCGTTGGGACCAACGGATCCAGCCAGCTCCAGTTCAGTGTGCCGGTAGACAATTACTATGTCAGTGTGCGGCATCGAAACCACCAGGGCGTTATGAGTGCATCTAGCGTATCGCTCTCCGCAACACCTGTGACAATGGACCTTACTTCGCCCGCTACCAACACTTTTGGCAGCAGTGCACGGACCACTGTGAACGTTGGGCGTATGGCGCTCTGGTGCGGTGACGTTCAGCGCGATGGGTTACTGAAGTATGTTGGATCCAATAATGACCGCGATCCGATCTTGACGCTTATTGGTTCAACGCTTCCGAACAACATTGTTACTGGATACCAGCAAGCCGATGTGACTTTGGACGGAAAGGTGAAGTATACAGGCATTGACAATGATCGGGATCCGATCATCCTGAATATCGGCGGTACTACCCCTAACAACACGCGCAGCGAACAACTGCCGTGATCCTTATTCCCATCAGCGCTTGGGTGTGGTCGTCATTGAACCTGCAAGCAGGTAGGCATCAAGAGTCCTTCCTCGCGGTTCTGTGATCACCGTGGCAAGTACGGCCTTGGTTCGGGCATCAAGGACCTTGTTCAGGGTTCGATCGTGTGTGCGCTGGGCGAATTTCCTTCCCGTAGTTGACATGGCTGCTGGTTCTTGAGCACAAATCTCCCTTCGTATGGGGGCTCGAACAATACCACGATCGGTGTATTTCGCTCAGTCTTTGTTAACTGGGGTTGGTGAATGGACGAAGGATCGCCGGATACCTTTGGTCGCATGCGTGACAGAGCGGTGTGGACTTATGTGGCTGTCGTGGTTCTGATGATCATGCCGTCATTGGTTCTAGTGATCTTCAATGGCCATCTGGAGTTGCATGCGGCGATCAAC
>JANNYL010000214.1:0-3807 GCA_031410075.1 Flavobacteriales bacterium | reverse complement strand
AGCTCTTGCAAGCACGCGGCTTTACGGTCACGATCCAAAAGCTGGACCCGTACATCAATGTGGACCCCGGCACCTTGAACCCATATGAACACGGTGAGTGTTACGTAACGGAGGATGGCGCCGAAACAGATCTGGACCTGGGCCATTATGAGCGGTTCCTGGACACCCCTACCAGCCAGGCGAACAACGTCACCACGGGTCGGATCTACCAGAATGTCATCAACAAAGAGCGGCGCGGTGAGTTCTTGGGCAAGACCGTGCAGGTGATACCGCATATCACTGATGAGATCAAGCGTAATATCCAAGCGTTGGGGCGCAAAGGCATCTACGATTTCGTGATCACTGAGGTGGGAGGAACAGTGGGCGACATTGAAAGCCTGCCCTATATCGAGGCGATCCGCCAATTGAAATGGGAAAAGGGCAAGGACGCCCTCTCGATCCACCTGACGCTATTACCGTTCCTGAGCACTACGGGCGAATTGAAGACCAAACCCACGCAACACAGCGTGAAAGAGCTGCTAAGCCTCGGTGTTCAGCCGGACGTACTCGTTTGCCGCACCGAGCACCCGATGGTGAAAGGAATGAAGGAGAAGATCGCGCTCTTCTGCAACGTTGAACCGCGCGCAGTGATCGAAAGTGCCGATGCTGAAACGATCTACGATGTGCCCCTGTTGATGCAAAAGGAGCAGTTGGATCTGGTGGTGCTGGAAAAGCTGGGCATCGAACATTACCCGGATGCGGATCTGTCCCAATGGACCGCATTTCTGCGCCGCTACAAAGAGCCCAAAGGCGAAGTACACATTGGCTTGGTGGGCAAGTATGTGGAGCTGAAGGACGCGTACAAGAGCATCAAGGAAGCGTTGGACCACGCTGGGGCAGAGAACGAAACCAAGGTGAATATCCGCTGGGTGCACAGTGAAAAACTGACCGCCAAGAACATCGCCAAGCAACTCGGCGGGTTGAGCGGGATCCTGGTGGCACCTGGCTTTGGACATCGCGGTATCGAAGGGAAGATCGATGCGATCAGATATGCACGCGAGAACAGGGTGCCCTTTTTGGGTATCTGCCTCGGCATGCAATGCGCAGTGATCGAATTTGCCCGAAACGTGCTTGGCCATAGCACCGCCAACAGCACTGAGATGGAAGCGAACACCACCTACCCGGTGATCGCCATGATGGAAGAACAGAAGAGCATCGAGAACAAGGGCGGCACCATGCGATTAGGTGCCTACCCGTGTAAACTGATCGAGGGCAGCAAGGCGCAGATCGCCTACAAGAAGAACAGTATCAGTGAGCGTCACCGCCACAGGTACGAGTTCAACAACGCTTATTTGGAAGAATTCAAGGCAGCCGGCATGTTGCCCGTAGGCACGAATCCACAAACGAAATTGGTTGAAGTGGTGGAACTGAAAGACCACCCATGGTTCGTTGGTGTGCAATACCACCCTGAATACAAGAGCACCGTTGCCAAACCACACCCCTTGTTCGTTGGGTTCGTGAAGGCCGCTATCGGACAAGCCGTTTGGGCTGCAAGCCATAAGCCTCTGGTTACAAGCTGAATCGCGGGATCCGGGTTTCGTTGATCGGGCAAACGAGCTGATCCGCACATTGCTGTACGATCTGTAGTGCACGTTGCTGGCTGACCGATGCTGAAAGACCAAGGTCCACGGGTGGCTCCCGGCTATATTCGCAACCCTTTTCCGGTAAATGGATCGCAACAGCATCATCGGCCTCGTATTGATCGGGGCCATACTCATCGGGTACCAGCTTTGGACAGCCCCTTCAAAAGAAGAAGCAGCACGCTACCAGCAGCAGCAGGATAGCCTTGCGTTGGTGCTTCGACAGGCAGAAGAAGTCCGCTTGAAGACCGAGAACGTCAAGACGGATATAGCGATCGCCACGAAGAAGGTGGATGACCCGGTGATCGCCCAATTGAAAACCGATACGTTATTGAGCGACAGCGCTCGAACCAGCCGCATCGATAGCGTGAACGCCACCCAGCTGGCCGGTCGTTTCAGCATTTTCCACCCAGCGAGCACAGGTGCCGCTGAACTGATCACGATCGAGAACGCGAAATTGGAAGTGAGCATCAGCACCTTGGGTGCAAAGCCCACTGTGATCCGGTTGAAGGATTACCAGACCTACGGCAAGCAACCGCTTCTGCTCACAGAGCCGGACAGCAGCGAATTCAACTACCTGTTCGCATTGGGCAGTTTGAACATCAACACGAAAGACCTGCATTTCATTGCCGAGAAGCTCGGAACAACCGGTGTGCGTTTGAAAGCGGCTAGTTCGGACCCTACGAAGTACATCGTCGTGAACTTCCAACTGGACAGTGCGGATTGGTTCATGAAGGTGAACACCGAATTCGTCGGCTTAGAAAAGGAGGTCGATCCGCGCAACGTTATGTTCCAATG
Organism: Flavobacteriales bacterium; assembly: GCA_031410075.1. Classification (GTDB taxonomy): domain Bacteria; phylum Bacteroidota; class Bacteroidia; order Flavobacteriales_F; family PHOS-HE28; genus PHOS-HE28. Next base: position 1,390 of record JANNYL010000214.1, on the reverse strand, counting down.
GGACATAACGGGACGACAGAACGAAAAGCACCTGCCTACCGAGCAAGGAAAATGCACGGTCTTCTACAAGTACATGACCGAAGACCGGAACTACTTGAACGAGACCGCGGACGAGTCGATGAAAATGCAGGGCCGAGCGAACTGGGTGGCCTTCAAGCAAGACTTCTTCACGTTGGCCATGATCAAGCCCGATGGGTTCCGTAGCAACGGGAGCGAGATCAGCATAACCACCTTACCCGCCACGGGCACGCACACCAAGCGATACAGTGCCAAGCTCTACTTCGATCAACCACCAGCAGCCACCGCTTCGCTGCCAATGACGGTGTACATGGGCCCGAACCATTACAACACATTGCGGAAAACCGAGATCCCCGAATTTGATGGGATCATCGATCTGGGTTGGGGTATTTTCGGTTGGGTAAATCGCTGGATCGTGATCCCCGTTTTCAATTTCTTGGGGCAATTCAAACTCAGTTATGGGATCATCATTCTGGCGCTTACCATCGCGATCAAGCTGTTGCTAATGCCCATCGCCTTCAAGAACCAGAAGAGCAGCGCCCGCATGCGTGCCTTGAAGCCGGAGATCGAAGTGATCAACAAGAAATTCCCGGCGGAAGAACCCATGAAGCGGCAGTCCGCAATGATGGAATTGTACCGCAAGGCCGGGGTAAGTCCCATGGCAGGTTGCGTGCCCATGTTGTTGCAGATGCCCATACTATATGCCATGTTCCGCTTTTTCCCAGCGAGCATCGAGTTGCGCCAACAATCCTTCCTGTGGGCCGATGATCTGAGCAGCTATGATAGCATCGCCACGTTGCCGTTCACCGTTCCCTTGGGTTATGGCACCCACGTGAGCCTCTTCACGATCCTGATGGCAGCGAGCACCGTGGTGTATTCGATCATGACCACCAAGCAGATGCCGCAACAACAAGGCATGCCGAACATGAAGGTGATGATGTACATGTTCCCCGTTATGATGTTGTTCTTCATGAACAGTCTCCCTGCCGGTCTCAGCTACTACTACCTGCTGGCCAACGTGATCAGCATCCTGCAAATGACCTTGCTGAAGTCTTGGTTCGTGAACGAGGACAAGATCCGCGCTCAGTTGTTGCAGAATATGAAGACCCCGCGCAAAAAGAGCCGTTGGCAGCAACGCCTCGAGGATATGCAGAAGCAGCAGCAGTCCGCTCGCAAGCGGTGATCCTCGGCACGGGATCGGAATAACGCTACGAAATGGAACACATGCGCCGTCCCTTCCTTTCCCTGCTCTTCACCTTGCCCCTTGCGTTCGCCTGCAGCAACCAGCGCAACGCCACCACCGAGGGCGCGCTCGGTCAGCTGCGGGAACAAGTCGATGAGCTCAATGCCAACGTCGAGCTGATGGACGGCG
>JANNYL010000213.1:0-1428 GCA_031410075.1 Flavobacteriales bacterium | reverse complement strand
TGTCCACGTACCACCGGGATCCGGTGATCCTGTAAGGAAATCGAATAGCAAGTAAAATCCGGTGTTCTTGCAGATCACAGCAACCTGACTGATGCCCGCATTCGGTCCAGCGAATTCCGTAACGACCAGTGACGCTTGATCCGGCAGACAGCTTCCTACACCTGGAACCGAATAAGTATAGACACCAGGCAACATTGTCGAAGGATCATACAAGCCATTGACCACAGGACTTGGACCTGTCCACGTTCCATTCGCATCGCCACCGAGATCCATTACCAATGGATCGTCGCCTGAGCAAACGGAAAGCGTGCTGTTCGTTCCTGCATTCGGAGATGGATTGATCGTAACCGTTACAATAGACAGGTCGCTCATACAGGGTGCTATCGGGGGCAACACGTACGTGTAGACGCCTGCCAAGTTCACTCCTGGAACGAAGATCCCGCTGAACGGGCTACCACCAGGGGAAGACCACGTGCCTCCCAGTTGTGGGTTACCGCCAAGGGACAAGAACAAGTCGGTTGGTACGCTGTTAGCACACAGTGTGAGCGCGCCGTTTGCACCTGCATTTGGTGAACTCGTTTCAACTACCTGAACAACTGCTTGGTCAGTTGGGCAGGGAGCAATGCCGTTAACCGTATAAACATATGTACCAGGAGCGTTGAGCGCCGGGTCATAACTACCGCTGAACGCACCACCACCGGGGGCTGTCCACGTACCACCCGATTGTGCGGTCGAAAGCGAAGACAACAGATCAACTGGCGCGCCTTGATCGCAGACCGTTAGAGAAGCATCTATACCAGCATTGGGTATAGCATTCACGGTAATATTCACACCATTGTCCGTACCGACAACACTTGGGTTACTGCCCACAACACGAACCCGATAACCTGATCCAGGGGGCGTACCCAATGGGATCTCGCACGTAATGGTTCCAGCCGTAGTACTAGATACACTGCCTATCACCACCGGCGCACCAAATCCTCCGGTCGCATCACTCAATTGAGCGCTGAACACATTACCAGCGCTGTATGAACCATTGATCGTGTATGGCACATTGAGAGATGTGCCTTGGCAAAAAACCGAACCAAGGCCACCTGTCGCGATACTGCTCGCTGAGCTGGCAATGATCCGCACATCATCAATGGCAAAGCCTGGGTCCGTTCCGCCCGCAAGGGACTCACCGTTGTGAAAGCGGAAGCCGAAGCGCAGTGTGGGTTGGTTACCAAAAGCAGGAATAGTCGCGGTCTGTTCTGTCCAGTTCGTTTGGTTGCGGTATTGCGAAACTGGTGTGGTGAGCTGCGTCCACGACCCTCCGCTGTTCACGCTGTACCAAACTTCGCCGTAATACTGGCTACCACCGCTACAGAGCCACCAGAACTTCAAGGAAACATCCGTTGAACCCAGGGTGCTCACGTCCGTATTCATCCC
>JANNYL010000212.1:0-39118 GCA_031410075.1 Flavobacteriales bacterium | reverse complement strand
CAGGTGTTCGATGCGCTCGTGTTCAGCGATGTACTGCCGGCGCTCATCAAGTCGATATTATTCGGGCTGGCCATTGGCGTGGTGGGCTGCTACAAGGGCTTCACCACCGAGAAGGGAACTGAGGGTGTGGGCCGCGCGGCGCACTCGGCCGTGGTGCTCGCCTCCCTGCTCGTCTTCATCCTCGACCTGGTTGCCGTACAGATCACCGAGATCATGGGCCTGAACTGATGGAAGCAGAAGCCACCCCCGGTATCAGCGCCCCCGCGAACATCGCCCCGGACGCGGAGGTGGTGATCGCCATCAAGGACCTATGGAAGTCCTTTGGTGAAAACAAGGTATTGCAAGGGTTCGACCTCACGGTGCGCCGCGGCGAAAGCGTGATGGTGCTCGGCAAGTCCGGCTCCGGAAAATCCGTGCTTATCAAGTGCATCGTGGGCCTGCTGACGCCGGACAACGGGAGCATTTCCGTGCTCGGCGAAGACATGCTGGCCCTCGATCACGATGCGTTGGACCGCATACGTGTGAAGATCAGCTTCCTCTTCCAGAGCAGTGCGCTGTATGATTCCATGACGGTGCGGGAGAACCTCGAGTTCCCGCTGAGGCGCCATTGGATCGCGCAAGAGGGGGGTGATAGTGAAGCGTTGGTGAAAGAAGCGTTGGAGAACGTGGGCCTGATGAACGCCATCGACATGTACCCCAGCGAGCTCTCTGGTGGTATGCGTCGCCGCATCGGCCTGGCGCGCACGCTGATCCTGAAACCGGAGATCGTCCTCTACGACGAACCCACGACCGGTCTCGATCCGATCACGGGCAAGGAGATCGTGGAATTGATCCTCACCTTGCAGAAGAAGTACGGCACCTCGTCCGTGATCATCTCGCACGATCTGAACGTGGCCAAGCTCGCCGCCAACCGGATCGCGGTGCTGATCGATGGCCGCAACCACGCCGAAGGCACCTACGACGAACTGCACGCCATGGAGGACCCCCAGGTAAAACCCTTCTTCATTTTCATGTAATGGCGAACGAACGCACCAACAACATCAAGCTCGGGATCTTCGTTCTTTCGGGCGTGGCCGTCCTTGTCCTGGGTCTCTATCTTCTCGGCCTCAAAGGCGATCTCTTCAGTCGCACGATCGATGTGTCGGCCAGATTCGGCGAGGTGAATGGATTGCGCGAGGGCAACAACGTACGCTACGCCGGGATCGACGTGGGCACCGTGAAGACTATCACCATCGTGAACGATACCGAGGTAGTGGTGGACATGATGGTCCGCCGCGATGCCGCCGCGCACATCCGCTTGAACGCCGTTGCCAGCATCGCCTCCGACGGGCTGATGGGCAACAAGCTCGTGAGTATCGAACCGCTTACGGGAACCAGCGGACCGCTCATTGACGGATCCGTTCTGAACACGTCGCCCGGGTTGGATACAGATGCGATGCTGCGCGTGCTCGGCAACTCCAACGACAACCTCGTGGCGATCACCGGAGACTTACGTGAATTGACCCGTAAACTGAATACGGAAAAGGGTCCTGTCTCACTCTTCACTGATACAAGCATCGCGAAGGACATGCGCGCGGTGGTAGCGGAATTGCGCAGTACGGCGGCGAATGCGAGTGAGATCACCGGCCGTGTGAACAGCCTTGTGCAAGACTTGCAAGCGGGCAAAGGAGCGGTGGGTTTGCTGCTTAGCGATCCAGCTTCTGAGCAGCAAGTGCGCGATCTATTGGGAACGCTGAGTTCCGTTTCCGACACATTACAGATCGTCAGCCACCATATCAGCCGGTTCTCACAAGGACTGGAAACCCCTGGAGGCCTTGGTCACACACTCACACGAGACACCTCCATTGCCGGGGATCTGAAGCGCGCGGTCGCGAACATGGATTCGAGCGCGGCCACCTTGAACGAGGACCTGCATGCGTTGCAGCGTAACTGGTTCTTCCGGAAGTTCTTCAAGGAAAAGAAAAAGGAAGAAGAGAAGAAGAAGCGATGATACCCCTCAAGGTGCTGTAACATCGGCAACGGGCGCCGCGCGCATCACGGCAGCAATGCCCTTCTCCATGCTTTCAGAGCTGCTGTACATCTGGCTGGTACCGATCACCTCGCCGTTCTTGGCCTTCAGGTTGAAGTGATATTTGCCGCTCGCGGAAATAGTGCGTTCATAATTGGCGATATCCGGTGCGTGCCGACGAACGCTTTCTATACCCTTCACGCAGGAAGCATGCATCGCGTAGCCCTCGCTGCTCAGTATCACCTCGCCGTTCCCGGTTACCAAATTGAACCTGTGCTCACCGCGTATGTCGGGCTTGATGTGGAACTTTCCGTGACTCATCGGTGATGGGTTGAATTCAAAGGTGTTCGGTATCCCCTGCGGTTGAAATGACGATCGTCAGGAACGGACCTGTGCCACTTGGGTATCCTTGGGAAAATCCTGCCTCATGCTAGGAAAACTCGGGCCGGAACATATCGAGCGACTGCTTCAACAAGAATGCGTCGGGCGGATCGGCTGCCATGCGGACGGGATGACTTACGTGGTACCTGTCAACTATTGGTACGACGGAGAGGATGTGTACTGCCATTCGGCAGAAGGCCAGAAGTTGCGCATGATGCGGGCGAACCCGTCAGTATGCTTCGAAGTGGACAACATGCGCGAGATGACCAATTGGGAAAGCGTTGTGGCCCAAGGTTATTTCGAAGAACTGAGCCCCGAGCAGACAACGAAGGTGATCGCTTCTTTCACGCGATGGCTGAGGCCGCGCAAGCCGAGTATAACCTCGGACCCTGCGAGGGTCGACCCCTTACCCGATGGTACGCGCCCACGAACTGTTGCGTTCCGCATTCGGTTAGGTCAGAAGACGGGAAGGTTCGAGCGAATGGAAGGAGCAGGGACACTCTCCGATTTGTGATCACTTCTTGTTCAACAGGTGCGCGACCCTGGTCCAGCCACCGCCATCGTAGGCTTCATATCCATGCGCTTCGAGCATCTCCGCTGCGGTGGCGCTCAGCGCATTTTCCGCATTACAAGTTACCACGGGGCGGTCCTTGGGTATGGATGCCAGTTGTCGTAATAGATCCGTTAGTGGGATGTGCAAGCATCCCGGCACGTGCCCTTCCTTGAACTCCTCGTCCGACCGAATGTCCACGACCGTAGCGCCTTGGCGAAGGAGCCGTTCAATATCGTCTGATGATGCGTCTCCGAGCAGCGTCTTACGAAAGCCTCTATCTACCATGAAGTTCGTTCGGTTGGTGGTGTTCCTCGTTCGTTGTTCACTGCTCCAATGCAAGCACCGGGATCTTGCTGTGCAGTGCCACGGCCTTGGTAGCACTTGAATGGAACAGGCTACCCCAGAGTCCTTTGTGCCTGTGCAGCATGGCGATCAGGTCCACCAGCTCTTTCGCTGCAAGATCGAAAAGTGCCGTTTCCACATCATTGTGTTCCACCATGATCGAACGATGCGGAATGGCCGCGAACACACGATCGAACAAAGCGGTATTATCCACCTGGTCCCGTGCGGGTCGTCCGGTAGCCACATGGGCGATGAGCACGGTTGCACCAGAATTCCGTGCGATCGCAGCGAGAATATCCAGCGCTTGCGGCTCTATCGGTGACTTGTCATCCGCGAACAGGATCTTCCTGAAAGAGAGCGAGGTCACATCCATTGGGATCTCCAGAACAGGAATGTGCGCACCCTGCATCACACCTGTTGCATTGCTTCCGAAGAAGGACGAACCGGACCTACCTGCTGAAGCCATTACGACGAGATCGATATCCTTCTCTTTCGCTGCATCGTCGATCACCCCGGATAAAGGACCGAAGGCCACGATGCTGTTCACTTTGGCTGATGCGAGATCGCACTTCGAGCGCAACTTCTGCTCGAATTCCTCCAGCCCATCCGAATGGATCTTGTGCAGATCAGGAAGGGCACCCGGTACCAAGGGGTCCGCCAATCCAGCAGCGTTGTATGAATGGACCAAGGTGAACTGGTTCCCTTTGCTACCGAAAAGATCGATAGCCAAGGTCGCGGCCTTCAACGATTGATCACTGAAGTCTGTGGGAAGGAGCAAATGCGCCATGTGGTTCGTGTTTATTGACTTGATGGAACGAGTCGAAAGCTACCGGACTTGCCGTGGTTTTTTAGTGACATCGGTCAGGTTCCTGCTGAGCGCGTGCACCGAACGTTCAAATGGATCCCGCTGGCCGGATATGATAACCAGCACGTGAAGCCAACGCTGTGATCGCCACGCCGAGCAGCAGGTAGAACACTTGCAACATCGCCGGTTTTGCCACCAGCACGGTTTGCGCCAGGATCCATACGATCTGACCGGACCCAATGACCATTGCCAGCAGGTAGCCCCACGAGTGCCGACGGATGATCGCGATAGTAGAGAGTGCGCCGCCCACTCCGAATACCGTGAACAGGATCATTCCGGGCCAGAAAAAGTCCGCGAACAAACTGGTCGCCATGTCGGAAGGAGCCAGCCGTAACAAACTTCCATCGGGCCGCAACAACATGGCGCCGCCACCATAAAGAGCTGTGCCCGATAGCCAAATGAGCAGCATCAGCAGGAACCATCGCCCTTGAAAGGATCCGCGACCGACGGCCGCCGCGCTCCGCCGATCTTCCGCGGCTGATCTTTCTTCACGCGGGATAACATGCGGCTCATGATGCCGACGCTCAGCTTCGTGCCGTGGATCCGGATCGTTCGGCTTCGCTTTCCGAGGATCACGTTGTTCTTCGTTCCACAAGTTTCCTGTGCGCATGATAGGTTCTTTGAGTTGAAACGGGACGTGACCCGGATTGATCGATCATTGCGTGATCACCAACCGCTCGTTGAACACGCGTTCACCTGCGGTGATGGTCACGATGTACAGTCCATCAGCGAGATCATTGCGCAATGGCAATAGCGCGTTCATCTCACCATCCTGCAGAGCAAGTGTGGAGGTCATTACCCGCTTCCCGAAGAGGTCGGTGATCTCGAGCGCAACAGTGGTAAGGTCCGGATCGGTTCCGTTCAGGCTGATGCGTAGTTGATCCCCATTGTTGGGGTTGGGGTAGAGGTGCAGCTCAGGTTCCAAGGAATTCATTGTTTCCATGTCACGCGGCTGGGTACCCGGTGCGAACGGTGTCCAGCTCACCTTCACCGTGCATGAAGGACCCCAGTCACACCACGTGGTCCCGTTGTCGAAACTGGCGCGGACCAGCACGTTGTACGTACGGCCCGCCTTCAGCGGGTTGGTGGTCCACTTGGTGAGGGTGAAGCTCCGCGTGGGCCAGGCGATGTTGCGGGAATACGCCGGTTGGCCGGTGATGTTCGTGAACCGGAACTGGTACTTGTTCGCGCCGGGCACTTCCGTGGCGGCGATGGTGCTGGTGCCGTTGAACTTCAGGTTGGTAGCGCCGCAACTGATCACGGGATCGGCGGTGGTGGTGAGCTGCGAGGCGATGCAGGTGGCATCCACGGTGAAGAGGCGGGCGATGCGGTTGCGTGCCACGCCGGCATAGGAAGTGAAATTGCCACAGGCCAGCAACCTCCCATCCGGTTGCAGGACGAGATCCTTCACGCTGGCATTGAACCCCGCGCATGGTTGGAAGGTGGCATCCAAGCTGCCATCCGGGTTCAGCCGTGCGATCCGCTCGCGCAGTGCCCCATTGAAAGAGGTGAAAGCACCACCCACCAGGATCTTTCCGTCTGGTTGGAGCACCATGGCGAGCACTTCGTCATTGAACCCGTTGCCCGGATCGAAGGTGGGATCCACGGTTCCGTCCGCGTTCAATCGGATGATCCGATTTCGCGCTACTGTCTCATAGGAAGTGAAATCTCCACCGACCAGGATACGTCCATCGGGTTGCAAGGCGATCACCAAGGGGACGCCAGTGAATCCATCATCCGGATCGGAATAACTCCCTCCATGCTCGAAGCTGTAGTCCAGCGCACCGTTCGGATCAAGCCGTGCGATCCCCCGGCAGATGGTGCCAACGAAGGGGGATAGACCATCATACCATAGGAATCCACCCACCACGATCACCTTGCCGTCCGGTTGTATGACCATATCTGTTGGATCCCCGTTCAGGTCCGATGGAAAGTCGAAGCCCAAGCCGATATCGTGTGTGGGATCAAAACTCCCGTTCGCGTTCAAGCGCAGCAGGTCGTATACATCGGATCCGTTGAAGTTCAAGAAGCCACCACCGACGAGCACCTTGCCGTCCGGTTGCAAGGCCAGCTTATTGGTGCTCGTGGCATTGTGATCCGTTCCCGGGTTGAAGGAGGCGTCCAAGGAGCCGTTGGCGTTCAGCCGCACAACGAGGTCGCGGGGCGCGTTATTGAACGAGGTGAAATCCCCGCTCACGAGCACCTTGCCGTTAGGTTGCAGGGCGACGTCAATGGTGCGGTCATTGAAACCGGTGCCAGTGGCATATCCGGCGTCCAACGAACCATCGGCATTGATGCGTGCGATGCGGTTCTTCGTGGTGCCATTGAAAGCCGTGAAGCCTCCCGATACGATCACCTTGCCATCCGGCTGAAGCGCCATGCTGCCAGCCCCGCCAGTGAAGCCTGAACCTGGATCGAACGTTGGATCGAGGCTGCCTGCCTGATAGGCCGGGCCTGTGGTGGTGATACCTGCGCAAACACAGTTCACATCATAGACATCATTGAAAGTCGTGGGGTCACAATCATTGCATGCTGTTCCCGGGAGAGCGCCTCCACCAGCCACGCCTTCACAATCGCCTATCGGTGGCGTGCGCAAGCGTGTGATGCGGCCGCAGACGGTTCCATTGTACGCCGTGAACGCCCCGCCGACGATGAGCTGGCCATCGGTTTGTAGTGAGAAGGCGCGCACGCCACCGTTGAAGCCGGTTCCCGACTGGAACGATGCGTCAGCATACCCGTAGTCATTCAACTGTACGATGCCGCTATGGAGTGCATACCGGTAGTTCGTGAAGTCCCCACCGGCGATGATCTGGCCTTGTGGACCGATGGCCAATGCACGGATAAAGCCGTCAGTGGAAGTACTTGGGTCGAATGCGGCAGAAAGAGTCCCATCCGCAGCGAGCAGTGCGATGTTCTTGCGAGGGATACCATCACTGAACCAGGGTTCATCATTGAAGAGGAGGAATTCTCCGCCAACGACCAACTCACCGTTCGGTCGCAACTGCAAGGCATTCACCGGCTCAAGGAACGATCGGCGGATGTTGCCATTGAAGGGCATGGAGATCGAACCATCCGCCTGAAGTTCTGCCAGGTTGTATCCTGCGGGATCCCCGGCATATGCGTTCGCCATACCAACGAGCACTCTTCCATTGGGTCGCAGTAACAAAACTTGCACGGTCGCTTGGACCAGGATCAGGTCGGGGACGAAGGATGCATCCTGACTGCCGTTCGGCATCAATTGCATGAGCCCCGGTGTTTGATTGGTGCCAAACTCGTCCACAAGACCGAACGATCCTCCGGCAATGATGCGCCCATCCGGGCGAAGGGCCAACGCATTGACAGGCAGTATACCAATGTCCGACAAGTAGGTGTCGTACGAGGGGTCCAGGGATCCATCAGGCATGAGCCGTGTGATGCCATTGCCGCCGACCAGGATCCGCCCATCGGGTTGAAGCGCAAGTGCCCTTCCTCCCAAAGCGCCATTGAATGTGCCATCCAACGAGCCATCGGTGTTCAAGCGGGCGATGCCGTTGCAGGCCGTGTCGTTGAACGTATTGAAGGCACCGGCGGCGAGGATCTTGCCATCCGGTTGAAGCAAGAGCGCCTGTACTTCACCGTCGAAGCCGGTGCCGGTGATGAAGCTGTTGTCCACTTGGTCCGGGTGGAACGGCTGCATGGGTTGTGAGACGCCCGTGCATGTGCACTGGAGATCATAGACATCGCCATAGGTTCCAAGGTTCCCGTCGTTGCAAGGTCCACCAGGAACAGTTGTTCCATCCGGGATCCCTTGACAGTCCCGTATATCATACATCCACACTTCGCCGAGGTCAACGCGATGATCTTCGAGAGAGAACGGCTCTGCCTCAGGATCCGGGTTGAACCATGTGCGCCAGTAGTGCGCGCCGGATATGATGTAGACCACCGACCCTATGCGCGCGAATGCAACCTCATCGCGTGCGAGGCCGGGGAAGTATCCCGCGAGGATCCAGGTATCAGCGACCGGATCGTACCGCAACAGTTTATTGGGATGGGTTTGGGACCACGAGCCGGAACTACCACGACCCATATTGGTCAGGTAGCCATGACCACCCAAAGAGAACCCGATGTAGTCCTGGTGCGGGTCGAAGAAAAGGTCGGGATCGATGTCCGCCTTGGTGGTCCAGCTGTTCGTTGGAGGATCGTACGAATCCACGGCATTGCCTCTGGTCGCGTATCCATTTCCGCCCAATGTGAAGCCGCATGATCGGTAGATCGGGGGATCAGAACCAATGAACCCGGTAAACAGATCCGCGCGCTGGACCCAACTATCCGGCACGGGATCGTAAGCCCACAGATCCCCTAAACTGGGATACATGTCGTAGCCGTTCTCATCCTGTAACGGTGGACCTATGCCTGCGAAGACGTACCCCAACGCGCCAACAGCGAACGTGCCAGCCCGCGTGCGCGCACTACCCGGCAGATCGGCCTTCTGTGTCCAAGCATCACTTACGGGATCGTATGCCCATAGGTCGTTCAGGGTATCATTCACCGTACCACCCGTAGTCACATATGCCACGTTGCCGATCGTGAAGGTCACGGCACCCACACGTGGCGTTCCGGGAAAGGCCGCCTTCGCCGTCCACGTGGAGTTGGCGGGATCGTATTCCCACAGGTCGGTCAGCGTGTCACCATCCATGTTCAGGCCTAGGCACGTGTAGACCTTGTCGCCGATGGCGAAGCCTAACGCATCATGACGCGCAGGACCGTTCAGGTTTTCCGAACGCACCCATGTATTCGGTTGGGCATGCACTACGGTCAATGCGGCGAGAGCAAAAGCCCCCGTAAACAACAAGCGGTTGAGTTGTTTCATGGTCGATAAGTTCAAGGACCTAAAGGATCCCTGCCTCTTCACTAAAGTTCTGCATATCCCCGCGCTGCGATACTGACGTTGGTCACGTAGCGAACTGATCCTTGACAGTCGATCAGTTCCTTCGGCGCGCCGCCCACATCACCGCCACGGTCACGAACCCAACCACGGTCACAGAACTCAACGGCATCAGGATCGCCGCGATCAAGGGCGTGAGTTTTCCACTCACCGCGAACGACACACCAGTGATGTTGTAGCACAGCGAGATGAACAAGCTACCGATCACGATGCGGCGTGCGCGCCTTGCCATGCGCAGGAAGTGGGGAAGTTGCTCGATGGCCAGCGCGTCCAGGATGGCATCGCTGGCTGGTGTAAGCGCCGCACTGGTTTCGGTAACGGTGATGCCCACATCGCTCTGGGCGAGTGCTCCAGCATCGTTCAATCCGTCGCCGACCATCAGCACGCGATGTCCGGATGTTTGTTCCGCACCGATCGCGTTCGACTTGTCGACCGGGGAGCAGTGCGTGCGAACTGTGGATCCGTGGAACGCTTCGGCCAGTTCGATATCCACTTGCGCATCACCAGTGAGCAATCCAACGCGCACATGTTCGCGCAGGCGTGCAACTGCGGCCACAATGCCATTACGCGCGCGTTTGCGGATGGTGTAATGACCCAGATGCAAACCGCCGATCGTCACGTGCACGTGGGCCTCGCCGTTCGAACGGGATGTTTCCTCGCCGCCGCAGAACAAGGCCGAACCAACGCGCACGACCGATCCACTTATCGTTCCCCGAATGCCTTGCCCGGCATGTTCCTCCACATCGCGAGCATCCAACATCTCCGATCCCAATTCCTGGAACAACACAGCGCTCAGTGGATGAGTACTGTTCCTGACCAAGGAGCGGATCAATGATCGATCATGCTCGCTGGTACGGGCGCCATGCCATGTGACCTCGTGCGCTTCGCGTGCGGTGAGCGTGCCGGTCTTGTCGAAGATCACCGTGTCCACGTGCGCCATGCGTTCAACCACTTCAGCGTCGCGCAGGAACAAGCCTTGCTTGCCCATCAACCTTATCGTGTGGCCATACGCGAACGGCATGCTGAGCGCCAACGCGCAAGGGCACGCCACAATGAGCACGGCCGTTACTACAGGCCAGATCTGCGAAGGATCCTTGCCCCACCAATACAAGCCCGCGCCCAATGTTATCAGTAGAACCGCGATGGTGAACCGGCGTGCAACGTTGTCGATCATGCGGGGCATCGCAGGTCGGTCGTGCGCACTGCCTTGCTCGGCCCACAGCTTTTTCAATCGACTGTCGGCGAACGAACGCAGCACTTCCAGTTCGATCACCGCACCGCGTTGCCGACCACCGGCCTTGATGGTATCGCCGATGTTCTTGCGCACGGCCAAGGGCTCGCCTGTGATGAAGCTGCTGTCGATGTGCGCCGTGCCTTCGCAGAGGACCGCATCCACCGGGACAAGCTCTTGATCCCGGATGATAATGTGATCACCGGGTGACAACTCGGCGACTTTCACGGCTTCTTCACCGGTCCTTGTTTTTCGCAGAACGACCAATGGAAGGAAATCCTCCAAAGCCCTATCGAAACGCAAGGCGCGATAAGTGTGTGCCTGGTACCAACGGCCGATGAGCAGGAAGAACAACAAGCCCGCCAATGAATCGAAGTATCCGGGACCAATGCCGCTGAGCACTTCCCACAAACTGCGCGTCCAAAGGGCAACGATGCCTAGGGCAATGGGTTGATCGATGTTCACCTGTCTCGATCGGATGCCCGCCCACGCGCTTTTGAAGAAATCCGTGCTCAGGAAGAAAACCACCGGCAACGAGAACAGGATGGTGAGCCATTGGAAGCCCGTCTTCAATCCCGCTTCGGTGTTCGCCCCGAGGTATTCCGGAAAGCTGAACATCATCGTGTTTCCAAAGATGAAACCGGCCACACCCAAGCGGATGTACATAAGGCGTGGCGCTGTGGTGTTGCCTTTCGCTCCGCTTGATGCGGTGAGCTGCGGGCCATAGCCGATGCGCCGCAGCAGGGTTACCAGTTGTGCCAGGGAGAAGCGTTCCTCGCGGAAGGTGACCGTGAGTTCTTTGGTTGTGAACGATACGCGTGAGCGCATCACCGACGGTTCGATGCGGTGCAGGTTTTCCAACAACCAGATGCACGAACTACAATGCATCTGCGGGATATGGAACCGCGCTCGTGTGATCCCTTCTTCGCTGAATTCAACAACACGCTCGCGCACTTCCGCGAGATCGAACAGTTCGATGCGTTGCTGGTCCAGCGTACCGATCTGCTTGACGCCCGGTTGTTTCTCCAGTTCGTAGTAGTTGCACAACCCGCTTTCGTTCAACAGGTCGTACACCACCTCGCAGCCTTGGCAGCAAAAGTCCTTACCGGCGTGCACACGATGCGTTTCCGCGCACGGGTCGCCACAGTGGTAGCAGGTGACGGATGTCAGCTCCTTGACTTGCACAGCGCAAAGAGGGCTGATCGACGTCTGGGAAGAACTGACGTTCGTCAGGTATTCAACGGGCGCAAGGAAGATCCCGAGATGGCTATTCCCATCGCACGCAACGTCTTTGTCTTGGATCCGTGCTCCAAGAAGAACCGCTGTAACACAGCGAAAACAACCAGCCTATGTGACCCCACCAGGAGTCGAACCTGGATCAAGAGTTTAGGAAACTCCTATTCTATCCATTGAACTATGGGGCCTGGACGTTGGACACCGATCAGGATTGATTTCCAAGGAACGGGGCGCGAAAATAGGTGTGTTGGGTGCGCGAAAGAGGATCCGTACACGGCGCTCGGTCCCGATGCCTTCCGGCGGCACGCAGCGCGGTCGCGAGCACGCGGATGGTCAGCCACAGATGGCGCCGATGACGCAGATACTGCGCGTATGCGGATGGCCGCCACCTGTGGCGAACCATCTGTGTCATCTGCGGACAATAACCGGCGGAACGGTTCGAGAACCGTCGCGCGCCCGGTGGGATCGGACCCGCTCGCGCGAAGAAGCTGTGGAAAACTCCCCTTGCACGGAAAGCGGGAACCAATAGCTTGGTCGTTTCAAAACCCACCCCCATGTTGCGCAAGCTCTCCACCCTCTCTCTTGTTGCGTTGCTTTTCGTCATTGGCTGCCGTCGCGAACCCGTCTTGGAACCTGACAATGTTGGCACGGGTGACATCCTGAAAATGAAGCCAAACCCGGTGGAAGTTCCGCAAGGCGATCCGCTCAGCCAGGAGGACCTGGACCGTGCAGTGATCGGCAAACTGGAAGAGCGCAACGACTTCCACTGGGAGTGGATGGATGTGCGCACGCTATGGAGCGCCACGCTCTACAACGATCACAGCGTGGCCATTGGCTACAAGCCTGCCAACGCCGGCAACATCGACGACATCATCCACGAAATCGACATCAGCAATAGCGAATGGCGCGCGGTGCATGATGCGCTCATCGACCTGGTGCTCACCGGGCTGAACGATGGCCGCACACGACCGGTGACTGCCGCCGACATCATCGTGGAGGATGACCGGATACTGCCGGTGATCACCCTGCGCCTCACGAACAAGGAGATCATCACGCGCCTGTACAATTTGGAGAACGTGCGCTACATCGAGCCGTTGGACTACTGGCCGGCCGTTGCCAGCGAAGAGCGGAGCACCTCCGGCTGCAGCCCATCCACCTACCCGTTGAACGCGGCGGACTACAGCACCATCTTCCCCAACGCGCTGCTTCCCTGGAATTTCAACAACCACTCCATCCTTGCGGCGTGGAACAGCTCCCAAGGTTCCGGTATCACCGTCGGCGTGATCGACGCGGGGCTCAGTTCGGCTCAGGCCTATATCGGCAGTTCCTTCAACGATGGTGAGAGCAACGTGGGCCGCACGTTCAGTGCATCCGCCACGCTCGGAAGCTCGGCCTACACGACCTGTTCGCATGGCACCAGCATGTCCGGCCAGGCAGTAGGGCCGCGAAACGGCGGTGGCGCGAGCACCGGTGTCGCTTACAAGAGCAACCTGCGGTTCATACGCGCAAGCGAGGACGTGGTGCTGGACAAGAGCAGCGAACGCACAGCCGTGAAGAATGCGCTTTTGACCATGGGTGCCGATCCCGCGGTTCGCGTGATCAGCTTGAGCATCGGCACACCCTTCAGTTACGGCGTGCTGAGCGACGGGGTGAACTATGCCACCGGCCAAGGCAAGCTGGTGATGGCGGCCGGCGGTACGAGCTTCAGCTGGACGAGTTGGTGGGGCGTGATCTACCCGGCGGCGTACAGCAACTGCGTGGCCGTGACCGGCGTGAAGGAGAATGGCAGCAGGTGCTCCAGTTGCCACGACGGGTCGCAGATCGACCTCACCATCTGCATGGAGCGCAGCAGCAACAGCGACCGGAACTCGCTCTCTCTCTCTCCCAGCGGCGCTGCGCCCAGCTACATCGGCGGTAGCAGCAGCGCCACGGCAACGGCTGCGGGCATCGCCGCGCTCGTCTGGAGCGCCAAGCCCACGGCGACCCGCGCGCAGGTGCTCAGCTGCCTCACCAGCACCGCGCAGTTCGCAAGCGCTCCGAGCGGCAGCAAGGGCTACGGCAACATCAACGCGAGCGCCGCGGTCAACTGCGCATTGGCACTGTAGCTGGAACGGTCTTCCAGGCCGTTACTTTGGCTTCATGCAGGAGCCGAAGCAGGAGCATATGCGTGAAGCCATCAGGCTTTCCATCGAGAACGTGGAAAGCGGCAAGGGCGGGCCCTTCGGTGCGGTCATCGTGAAGAACGGGATCATCATCGCGCGTGGTGCGAATGAGGTGACGTCCACCAACGACCCTACCGCGCACGCCGAGGTGGTGGCGATCCGCAAGGCATGCAAGGAACTCGGCTCGTTCCAATTGGACGATTGCGAGATCTACTGCAGTTGCGAGCCCTGCCCCATGTGCCTGGGCGCGATCTACTGGGCGCGGCCGAAAGCGATCTACTACGCCAACACCAAGAGCGACGCCGCTGCGATCGAATTCGACGATCAGTTCATCTACGAAGAGATCGAGC
Source organism: Flavobacteriales bacterium (assembly GCA_031410075.1). Classification (GTDB taxonomy): domain Bacteria; phylum Bacteroidota; class Bacteroidia; order Flavobacteriales_F; family PHOS-HE28; genus PHOS-HE28. The sequence continues at coordinate 25,066 of JANNYL010000212.1, read as the reverse complement.
GACCCATCGCTGAGCGCAAGCTCTTCACGCGACAATTGATGCGAGAAGAAGCGCTGGCGGCTTTCGAGAAGTGGAAGGCGAGCATAAGAAAGGTGGAGTACTGATGTTCCGTGACATGAACGAACAAGAGTACCCGTATCCCATCAGCGTTGATCCGCCCGATCCGCGTCATCTGCGTTCCTATCCGGTCGACGCTCAATGATCTCCTTCCTCCTGAACGACACCCTCGTGGAGAGCACTGCGCATGAGGGCACGGTGCTGCTGGACATCATCCGCTACCACCAACACCTGCCGGGCACCAAGATCGGCTGCCGCGAAGGGGATTGTGGCGCATGCACGGTGCTCGTGGGCGAGTTGAAGAACGATCAGGTTGTCTACCGCTCGATGACCTCCTGCCTGCTCGCACTGGCGAACGTGCAGGGCAAGCACATCGTGACGGTGGAAGGGCTCAACATGGAGAAGCTCTCGCCGGTGCAACAAGCGCTGGTGGATGAAAGCGGCACGCAATGCGGCTTCTGCACGCCGGGCTTCGTGGTATCGCTCAGCGGTTGCTGCCTGTCGCGGGAGAAGGTGACCAACGAACTCGCAGTGCGCGCGATCGACGGCAACATCTGCCGCTGCACCGGCTACAAGTCCATCGAGCGCGCAGCAGCCATCATTGCGGACAAGCTCGCGAAGAAGGATGTTACCAATCCGGTGAAGTGGTCCGTGGGGAACGGATTCCTCCCCTCCTATTTCACGACCATCAAGGAGCGACTTGGCGCGTTGGCCCGCGGGACGGCCAACAGACAACGATCAGCCGACACTGGCATCGTCCTCTCTGGCGGCACCGACCTGTATGTGCAGAAGCACGACAGCATGCATCATGCGGCCATTCGTTCGGTGTTCAACGAAGTGGAGTTGAAAGGCATTCGCATCGACGGCGATCAATGCATCATCGGCGGGGCGTGTGTGGCGAACGACCTGTTGGCCTCGGAAGAACTACGCACGCACTTCCCGAACATCGAGAAGCATCTTCTGCTGGTCTCCTCCACGCCCATCCGCAACATGGGCACAGTGGCCGGCAACTTCGTGAACGCCTCGCCCATCGGTGACCTCACGGTCTTCTTCCTGGCGCTGGACAGTACCGTCACACTCTCCCAGGATGCTGTCATTCCGCCCCGGGCTTTTGACCCGGGGTTGAGCCGGAATCGCGCATATGATGCACGCAGTTTGAAACTCCGCGACCTCTACAAAGGCTACAAACAACTGGACAAGTCAACGGACGAGATCGTGACCTCCGTGCGCTTCAAAGTTCCAGGAAAGAACACGCGCTTCCACTTCGAGAAGGTGAGCAAGCGCACCTACCTCGACATCGCTAGCGTGAACACCGCGATCCGCTTGGAGATGGACGGCGATACGATCGTCGAAGCGCATGTGAGTGCCGGTGGCGTGGCGCCGGTACCGAAGTACCTCGCGAACACCTCGGCCTTCCTTGTGGGCAAGCCAGCGAATGCGGAAACCGTGAGCGCTGCCATCAAGTTGATCAACGAAGAGATCGCACCCATCAGCGATGCGCGCGGCACAGCGGATTACAAACGTTTGCTGCTGCGCCAGCTGTTCTTCGCGCATTTCATGGAGCTCTTCCCGGAGCGTTTCACGCTGAACGAGCTCGTCCGATGAAGAACATCGACAGCGCAGGCCACGTCACGGGTCGATCGATCTACCTCGACGATATTCCAGTGCAGCAGGGAACGCTGTACGCGCTGCCCTACGATGCTCCTTCGGCACACGCGCACATCAAGAAGCTCGACCTGTCGAAGGCCGCTGCAGCGCCGGGCGTGGTGCGCATCCTCACGTACACCGACATCACCGGCGAAAACCAGATCGGCGGGATCATTCCGGATGAGCCGCTCTTCGCCGAGCACGAGATCCACTTCTGGGGCATGCCGGTTGCGCTGATCATTGCGACATCAGAAGACGCCGCAATTCAAGCACGCAAGCTGATCTCCATCGAGTTGGAGGAACTACCGGTGATCACCGATCCGCGCGATGCACGCGCAAAAGGCGAGCTGATCATCCCGCTACGCACTTTCAAGCTCGGCGATACACAGCAGGCTTGGTCGCAGTGCGCGCATGTGATCGAAGGCCGCGCGGACAACAACGGCCAGGAGCATCTGTACATTGAAACGCAAGGCGCCTACGCCTACCCCACGGAGCACGGCAGCATCCGCATTTCATCGAGCACACAAGGTCCAACCGCCGTGCAGCGTACTGTGGCGCGTGTGCTGGGCATTCCGATGCACCGCATTGAAGTTGATGTCACGCGTCTCGGCGGCGGCTTTGGCGGCAAGGAGGATCAAGCGTCAGCGTGGGCCGCGCTGGTCGCGCTTGCTGCGTTCATTCTGAAGAAACCGGTGAAGCTGGCAATGCACCGCATGGACGACATGCGCATGACGGGCAAGCGGCATCCGTACAGCAGCGATTTCAAGATCGGACTGAGCAAGGACCTGAAGATCCTCGCATACGAAGCCACTTTCCACCAGAACGCCGGCGCTGCCGCTGACCTGTCACCGGCCGTGATGGAGCGCACGCTCTTCCATGCGACCAACAGCTACTTCGTACCGAACGTGGAAGTGACGGCCCACTCCTGCCGCACGCACCTGCCGCCGAACACCGCGTTCCGTGGGTTCGGTGGTCCGCAAGGCATGTTCGTGATCGAGAGTGCGATCGCGAAGGCGGCGCAAGAGCTCGGTGTGCCTGCGCGTGAGATCCAGCAGCGCAACCTGTTGAAGGATGGCGACAGCTTCTCGTACGGCCAGATCGCGGACCGCGTGAACGCATCTCCTGCCTGGGAACTGGCCGACAAGACCTTCGACTTCGCCAAGCAACAGGCAGAGATCGATGCCTTCAATGCGAAAAGCACGACGCACGTGAAAGGCATGGCCATCATGCCCATCTGCTTCGGCATCTCGTTCACCAACACACCGATGAACCATGCGCGGGCGCTGGTGCATGTTTACCAGGACGGCAGTGTAGGCGTGAGCACCGGCGGCGTGGAGATGGGCCAGGGCCTCAACACCAAGATGGTGCAGGTGGCCGCAGCGGTCTTCTCGATCGACCCATCGCGGGTGAAGGTCGAAAGCACCAACACCACGCGCGTGGCGAACACCAGCCCCAGCGCGGCCAGCGCCACAGCGGACCTGAATGGCAAGGCGTTGGAGAACGGTTGCAACACTATCCTGGCGCGGCTGAAGGAGAAGGCATCGCGGATGTTGAAGACGACGGCTGATGTGATCACAATCGTTGACGAGCGCGTACTGAACAACGGCCAGCCCACCGACCTCGATTGGAAGAAGCTGATCCACGCTGCGCACTGGGACCGTGTGAACCTGAGCGAGAGCGGTCACTACGCCACGCCGGAGATCCACTTCGACAAGACGAAGGAGAAGGGGCATCCCTTCGCGTACCACGTCTATGGTACGGCGGCTGTGATGGTCACGGTGGACTGCATCCGTGGCACCTACGAGATCGATGCCGTGAAGCTGGTACACGACTTCGGCAAGCGCATGAACGATGCGGTGGACATCGGCCAGATCGAAGGCGGATTGGTGCAGGGCCTCGGCTGGATGACGATGGAGGAGATCGTCTACAACGACAAAGGCAAGCTCCTAAGCAACGCGCTGAGCACCTACAAGGTGCCCGACATCCATAGCGTACCGAAGGAGATCACGGTCGAAGCGCTACCGACCGATGGCCATCCGCTGGCCATCCGCCGCAGCAAGGCCGTGGGCGAGCCACCGCTGATGTATGGCATCGGGGTGTACTTCGCGATCCAAAACGCGATCAAGGCATTCCGGCCGGATGCGCGCATGGTGTTCGATGCGCCGTACACGCCGGAGAAAGTGTTGATGAGTTTGTATGCCTAGTTAACCTCTGCACACATGCAGTTCGAACTCGAAGCCCATCACCGCAACGTTCCTGATGACGAACTTCTTGGAGAGTTGCGTCGCGTTGCCGGTGAACTGGGCAAGAGCACCGTGACCATAGATCAGTTCAACGAGCATGGCAAGTACAACAGCAGCACGCTCACACGGCGCTTCGGCTCGTGGTTCAAAGCACTCGAAGCCGCCGGTCTAACGAAGACGCGGAACCTTAATCTGACCAATGAGCAGCTGTTCGAGAACCTCGTCGCTGTTTGGTTGAAACTCGGTCGTCAGCCCAAGTACCAGGACCTAACAAAGGAGCACTCCCTCTACTCCGCAGGCACATATGAGAACCGCTTTGGCACTTGGCGTAAAGGGCTCGAAGCATTCGTGATCTTGGCCAATCAAGGCGTCACGCCCCAGGCTGCTCCGCCGACGGCCTCACGCCCGAATCATCATCGCAGCCCGCGAAACATAAACTGGCGGTTGCGGGCCCTCGTCCTAATGCGCGATGGGGCGCGCTGCCAGCTCTGTGGTGCAGAGGCCCGGAATGGCGCGCTGCTCCATGTCGATCATCTGGTTCCATGGAGCAAGGGCGGAGAAACGACGCTACAGAACCTGAGAGTTCTCTGCAACGTTTGCAACATCGGGAAGAGTGATGTCGAACTCACCAACGAGGGCTAACCCTTCGCTCCAGTCGACGTGATGCACGGAATCTCATCGGGCATCAGAACAGTGCGGCATGGCCATGCGCGTGCATTTCGCGTGAGGGATAGGAGCAAGTAGCCCGGAGGCGTAATCGCCGAGGACTACTGCGGATAGCCCGACCCGAGGCTTTGCGAGGGGCACGCCCCAACAACCTACTTCTTCCTCCGTCCTTCGAGGATCTTCAAGAACGACCGCGTACGGATCTCTGCCAACGACAGCCCCGTGGCCAGCGCTTCCTGATCGCTGATCGCCCCGCAGTTCAGCCCGCGCAGGAAGTAGTTGAGCAGGCCCTGACCGGTCGCGGCATCGTCGAAGACATCGCTGGTGAGCGTGGCGCGGGCGGCGCGTTCCACGAAGGCCTTGAGGCGCGCGGCGGCATCGTCGTAGCTCTCCAGGAAGAAGCTGTAGACGGCGGCGTAGCGCATGGGGAACTGCGCGGGGTTGAGGTCCCAGCCCTGGTAGAGGCCTTTCCAGAGCGAGTGGCGCGTGTGGTCGTACGCCTTCTTCCAGTTGCGGTGCACCACGGCCTTGTTCTCGGCGCGCTGCTTCGGCGTGAGCTTCGCGCCACGGTGCGGACCGATGGGCATCACGTTGGTGGCGCCGTCGCTGAGCCAGATGCCGGTGGCGCCGAGCGCGACCTTCATCATCATGTGCGCGAAATCGCACACGGCGTGGCCCATGTCCTGGTACTTCGCGGTGATGTTGTTGGCGGCCGTGTAGTCGTACGTGCCGAAGGCCGTGGCGATCATGCGGCCCTTGCTGGCGAGCACATAGCGGCGCAGCGGGTTGCTGCCGTCCGCGCCGATCACGGACTGCGTGGTCTCCACCATCATCTCCATCTTCAGCGCGCCTTTGGAGATCTTGGTATTGCTCTCGATCGCTTCGAAAAGAGCGACCAGCGCTGTGATCTGCTCGGGGATCGTCACCTTCGGCAGCATCACCACGAAGTTGTCGGGCAGCTTGCCATTGGTGGCCTTGGCTAGCGTGGTGAGGAAGATGTCCAGCGTGCGCGCGCCGCGTTCCTTCAGGTCCTCGGTGAAGGGCTTGATGCGGATGCCGATGAAGGGCGGCAGTGACTTCGCTTTCATGCCCTTGGCCACTTCCAGCGCGGCCTGCACGGCGGTGGCGTCCTCCTCCTCCCAGCTGCGGTTGCCGAAACCGTCCTCGAAGTCGATGCGGAAATCTTCCAGCGCTTCGGTGCGCAGCTTGTGGATCACCTTGTTGTAAGTGGCGTAGGCGAGCCAGCCATTCTCGTCTTTACGCTTTGCGGGCGACAGCTTGTCGAGGCGCTTCACCAGCTTGGCAATGTCGGCCGGTTTCTTCGGCAGCTTCTCGTGGCCGGGCAGTTCCAACGCGCGTGCGAACTCGGTGAAATCAGCTGCGTTCTCGAGCAGCGTCTTCAGCGCGGAATTGGCCATCTTCTGCGCGGTGTCGGCGCTGAACAGGTCGGCGCCACCATACACGGTGTGTACGGGCTGGCGGTCGGGCCGATCGCCGGGGTAGATGGCCTGGAACGCCTTGTTGGCCTTGCCGAGCGTGTCGAGGATGCGGGACTTGTCCTTGGTGGGAACGCTGAAGTTCATAGGGAGTGAATGTCGAACATCGAACATTGAATTTCGAATGTCGAAGGAAATGCAGCACCTGCTCGAAACAGGTTCATGACGAAGCGCGAAGATTGGCTTCCGCAGTTCTGACGCTCTTGACGAATATGGCCGTGAGTTCATTGCATTCGGCCATGCCTTGCTTCACAAGGTCATGGTCCTTCAGCATTCCTGAACGGTCGATGATCTTCAGACATACACGGCTCTCACGCAATTCCTTCAAACAGATCTTCACCTTGTGGATGAAGTCCCTCCGCGATTCGCCACTCTGTGCTTCGCCATAGTTCAAAGCTGGAGAAGTGCCAGAACGCGTGAGTTGCCCCGAGAGATGTTGACCCGCATAAGACTTTGGAAGTGCATCGGCCACTTTCAACATCAACACAGAGAAGTCGACCAAGCGATCTTCCAGATCAAACTTCCTCGGTTGAACTGTCCCGGGCATTTCACTTCGATGTTCAGTGTTCGCCATTCGATGTTCGATATTCCCTTAACTCCCCCGATACGTCGAGAAACCCCACGGGCTCAATAGCAGCGGCACGTGGTAGTGGCCGTCCGCAGAGAGTTCGAACACCACCTCGATGTATGGATAGAAGCTCTTGGTCTTGTGCTCGCTGAAGTAGGCCGAGACATCGAAGCGAACGCGGTAGATGCCTGCTGGGAGTGGTGTGCTCTCCGGAACGAAGTCCGGGATGCGGCCATCGGCGTTGGTGCTGCCCATCGCGATGTCCTCCCACGTATCGGGTCCTGTGGAACGTTGCAATGTGACGCGCACACCACGAGCGGGCATGCCGCGCGCGGTATCAAGGATGTGGGTGGAGAAGGTGCTCATGCTGCGCTGATGCAAAGGTCACTTAAGCCAAGGCTTCAGCGAAGGAACAACGCAAAGAACACAACCGAATGAACAAGTTGCGCACTATGTGCTCGCCACCCCGGATGCCGACTCCGGGGCGCTCTTGGCGAACTCGGCATACACACTGGTGATCCCTTCACGCAAGCCGATGCGATGCTTCCAGCCCATGTTGTGCAGGCGCGATACGTCCATCAGTTTGCGGGGTGTGCCGTCCGGTTTCTCGGTGTTCCATTTCAATTCACCGGTAAAGCCAACGATGTCCTTCACCAATTCGGCCAGCGCTTTGATGGTAAGGTCTTCGCCGGTGCCGATGTTCACATGCAGCTCGTCGTTGTAGTTCTGCAACAGGAAAAAGCAAGCATCCGCCAGATCATCCACGTGCAAGAACTCGCGCATAGGCGAGCCTGTGCCCCACACTTCCACACTGGGTGCACCGGTGACCTTGGCCGTGTGGAACTTGCGGATAAGCGCAGGTAACACATGGCTGTTGTTGAGGTCGTAGTTGTCGTTCGGCCCGTAGAGGTTGGTAGGCATAGCGCTGATGTAGTTCACACCGTATTGCCTACGATAACTCTCCGTCATTTTGATGCCCGCGATCTTGGCAATGGCATAGGGTTCGTTGGTCTGTTCCAGCACGCCTGTCAGGAGACTTTCTTCTTGCAACGGCTGTGGTGCCAGCTTTGGGTAAATGCACGAGGATCCGAGGAACAACAGCTTCTTCACACCATTTCGATACGCGCTGTCGATCACGTTGTTCTGGATCATCAGGTTCTCGTACAAGAACTGGGCGCGGTAGATGTTATTGGCTTGGATTCCGCCCACTTTGGCGGCCGCGAGCACCACTACATCGGGCTTTTCGCTGGCGAAGAAATCACGAACGGCTTGTTGCTCCCTCAGGTCAAGCTCCTTGCTTCCACGGGTAACGATGTTGTTGAAACCATCCTTCTGCAGGCGGCGCACGATGGCGCTGCCTACCATACCGCGATGGCCAGCGACGTAGATCTTGTCTTGCTTGTTCATAAGAGATCGTTGCGTGTTGGTTGGTTACGTGTTACGCGTTGGGAGCATGTACAACACGTAACACGCCAACACGTCAACACGCAACAGCTACTCCTGCTCGTGTAGGATAGTGTGTCCTCCTTTCTTCAGGTAAACATCGCGCTTGAAGAGATCCAGGTCGCTCGCTACCATTTCGCCAACCAGTGCTTTCAGGTCGTACTTGTGTTTCCAGCCGAGTACGCGCCGTGCTTTGCTGGGGTCACCTTCCAAGTGGTCCACTTCCGCAGGGCGGTAGTAGCGTTTGTCCATGGCCACGAGGATCTTACCCGTTTTCTTGTCGATGCCTTTTTCGTTGATCCCCTTGCCTTTCCACTCGAGCTTGATGCCCACTTCAGCGAAGGCCAGATCAATGAAATGGCGCACGGTGTAGGTCTTGCCGGTGGCGAGCACGAAGTCATCGGGCTTTTTGGCTTGCAGCATCAGCCACATGCCTTCCACATAATCCTTGGCGTGGCCCCAATCGCGCTTGGCGTCGATATTGCCGAGGTAAAGCGCGTCTTGCAAACCGAGTTTGATCTTGGCTACAGCACGCGTGATCTTGCGGGTTACGAAGGTCTCACCACGCAGCGGGCTTTCGTGATTGAAGAGGATGCCGTTGCACGCGAACATGCCATAGCTCTCGCGGTAGTTCTTGGTGATCCAGAACCCGTAGAGTTTGGCCACACCGTATGGGCTCTTCGGATAAAAAGGCGTTTCCTCGTTCTGTGCTTTCGGCAGAACACCGCCGTACAATTCGCTTGTGCTGGCCTGATAGAATTTCGTCTTCTTCTCCATGCCCAAAATGCGGATCGCTTCCAGAAAACGGAGGGTTCCGATACCATCAGCATTGGCTGTGTACTCCGGCATTTCGAAGCTCACTGCCACGTGGCTCATGGCGGCGAGATTGTAGATCTCGTCCGGCTGGATCTCCTTCACCAATCGCAGGCAATTGACACTATCGGTGAGGTCGCCGTAATGCAGATGGAAGGGACGGCCCTTCTCGTGCATATCATGATAAAGGTGGTCGATACGATCCGTATTGAACAGGGAACTGCGGCGTTTAACGCCATGCACTTCGTAGCCTTTGTTCAGGAGCAATTCGCTGAGGTACGCACCGTCCTGGCCGGTAACACCGGTGATGAGGGCCACTTTACGCTTCTTACCGGCCGTAGCCGCTTTCTTCTTTGCCATGTTGAATGGTGTGTGCTTCTTCTTTATTGAACAATGAATCCGTTGTTCACGAGTGATGATCTGTTGTAACGCATGGGTGCATTGGTCGTCACATCCATGAGCTGTTTGCCTGCTTCGTTGGCGATAGCGTGCCCGGCCGCAGTATCCCACTCCATGGTGGGTGCAAAGCGGGGGTAAGCATGTGCGGCGCCTTCGGCTACCAAGCAGATCTTCAATGCCGAACCCATGCTGGTGAGGGCAACTTGACCATGCTGTTGTTCCATGCGAGCGATATAGGCTTCCGTTTCAGAGGAGCTGTGGCTACGACTGGCAACAATGGTAAAGGTCTTCGGGGAATCAGGCATGGGCAAGCGATCCGCTTGGGCGGCGAGTTCATACGCCGACCTGCCTGCGAAGGTTTTTGCTTTCGCCAATCGATACGCACCACCGCCATTCCAAGCGAAATAGAGTATGTCTTTTACGGGCACGTAGAGAACACCGGCGATCGGACTTCCAGCACCTAGATCGGATAGCGGAAGCCCATCGCGTTCGACCAGGGCGATGTTCACTGTGAACTCACCGTTGCGCTTGATGAACTCCTTGGTGCCGTCCAATGGGTCAACCAGCCAGTAGCGACCCCAGCTCTGGCGTTCTGCCAAGTCGATCTGCTTTCCTTCCTCGCTCAACACAGGCAAAGCCGTCTTGCCAAGCTCCCCAGCGATCACAAGGTGTGCGCGTTTGTCAGCCTCTGTGAGCGGTGATCGATCGTCTTTCAATTCCACATTGATCGGGCGCGTGTAGACGTCCAGAATTTCTGTTCCGGCAGCAAAGGCCGCAGCAATAGCGTGATCAAGAAGTGGAAGCAGGTCGCTCACGAAAGGATGAACCATTGAGTGATCGGATCAGCGCGACGAATTTAGGATCGCGGATCAGCGGAGACCCAGCGACTCTAGAACGATGTCAACGATCCAGGTGGAAGATCACTCCGGGTACCGCTGTTTGTATTGGCGGTACAGCTTTTTCTGGTGGTCGTCCAGGTCCAGATGGCGGCCATCGATAAAGGCATGAAGCACTTTGTTCGTGCGCATGTCCAGCGCATCACCAGCCGAAACAAATACCGTAGCACTCTTGCCAACGGCGAGGCTTCCATATTTCTGATCGATCCCAAGCACACGAGCCGCATCCAAGGTGATGGCCTGCAGGGCATCCTCTTTCGCAAGGCCGAAGGCACCGGCTGTACCGGCTAGAAAAGCCAGGTTCCTACTGCCCATTCGCTCCATGTCACCACTATAGCTCAAACAAAAGCGGACGCCCTTGGCTTTCAACAATGTTGGCAGACGAAAAGGCATATCCACGTCATCATCATCCCGCAAGGGAAGGCTGTGCAGTCGACGAAGGATCACATCCACTTTTTTATCAACGAGCAGATCGGCTACACGCCATGCATCATAGCCGCCCACGATCACTGTTCGCTTCACACCGAGGTCATGTGCGAACAGCACGGCTTCTTGGATCTCCTTGGCCAGATCAGCATTTACGAACAGCGTCTTTGTCCCATCGAAGAGCCCGCGCATCGCTTCCATCCGCAGGTCTGTTGCCGCGTGTTCGAGCAGCTGCGCATACGCTTTGGCCTTATGGAAAAATTGGTCCAACTCATCCAACTTCTTCGTCCGCTCATCACCCTTGCTTTTGATCACTTCACCGGGTTCGGCCCACCAACCTTCGCGGTCGTATGCCTTGGGCCATGTCATATGAACACCATCATCCACTTTGATGGCGGCGGTGGAATTATCCCATGCATCCAATTGCACAACACTGCTGGTACCCGCGATCACTTCGCCACGCGGGGTGGTTTGCGCGATGAGGACCCCATTGGAACGCAGTGTGGGGATGATCCGAGAATCGGTGTTGAAGGCGGACATGGCGCGGACCTCGGGTTCAAGTCGTCCGGTTTCATCGGCATCTTCGGTCGCACGTACCAGGTCGATCTCGTGCAGCCCGATCGAGTTGTCCGGCAGTATCAAACCGGGATAGATGTGCTGATCGATGGTATTGATCACCGTATCGTACGCGGCAGTTACACCATAGCTATGGCCTACGTAATCGATCAGGCCATTCCGAAAACCCACCGCAGCATCATCTATCGAGGTGCCATTGCCCACATGCAGCGTTCCTCCCTTGAGCAAGATGGACTTCGATTGTGGGGGTGCGGGGGTGGGTTTCTGAGCTGTTCCCTGCAGCTGAACCAGCAGCAGGAAGGAAACGGCGAGCAACCATGCTCCTTTGCGCACGGCCAACTGACTGTTGTTCGCGAAGTACTTCATGGTTCTTCTCCGATCGTTTCGCACTGCCAATGCCCTTTCTCCTTGCGCTCTTGCTTACGCGCGGGAGCTCCTGCCTTTTTCGCCGCGATCATTTTTGCGATGATCCGTTCACGTTCAGCACGAATGGTATTTCGTAACTCAGCATCTGCTCTTCGATCAAAGCGGCGCACGCCATCCACGAACGTCAGTTCCGCTTTGGCATCAATGCCCATCGGATCCGCGTTCCACAACACAATGTCCGCGTCTTTACCTACCTCCACCGAGCCCATGTGCGAGTCAAGACGCAGGGCTTTGGCAGCATTCAATGTCACCATCTTCCATGCGTTCTCTGGAGATACACCACCGTACTTCATGGCTTTGGCCGCCTCTTGGTTCAGGCGACGGCTCATCTCCGCATCATCGCTGTTCACGCACACGTTCACCCCTTGCTCTTGCAGCAACGCGGCGTTATAGGGTATGGCATCGGCCACTTCCATTTTGTACGCCCACCAATCGCTGAAGGTGCTCGCATTCACACCATGTGCTTTCATTTTAGCGGCAACCTTGTATCCTTCAAGAATGTGTGTGAATGTCTGTACTTTGAATCCCATACTGTCAGCAACATTCATCAGCATCGCGACCTCGCTTTGCACGTAGCTATGGCAGGTGATGAAACGTGTGCGATCGAGGATCTCCGCCAGCGCTTCCAGTTCAAGATCACGCCGAGGCCTTGAACCTTCTCGCGCGTCGGACAAAACTGGACCCTTGGTGGTTTTCGCGTTCTTCCGACCGGGCTTGGGCGCTGATGTATTGAACGCGTTCCATTCCAGCTTGTATTCTTTGGCGCGGTAGAACGCGTCGTACATCAACTGCTCCACGCCCATACGGGTCTGTGGAAAGCGGCTCCCCCGATCTCCCCAGTTGCTCTGTTTCACATTCTCGCCCAAAGCGAACTTGATGAACCCCGATGAGCCAGCAATGTGCATTTGGTCGGCGCTCTGGCCCCAACGCAGCTTGATCAATGAGCTCTGCCCCCCAATGGCATTCGCACTGCCATGCAATTGCTGGATGGCGACGACCCCACCACTGAGGTTGCGATAAAGATCCACATCGTCCGGATCCACCACATCACCCATGCGCACCTCGGCGGTAATTGATTGGGATCCTTCGTTCACCCCACGTTCAATAGCGATGTGCGAATGCTCGTCGATAATACCACAGGTCAAGTGCTTGCCTGTTGCGTCGATCTCTAGAAAAGAAGGTTTGCGCCTTCCGGAGAATAGCCCATCAACGTTCAACCGCTCACCCACCCCGATGATGCGGCCACCACTGATACACACATCGGCCTTGGGCAAAATACCCAAGGCGCCATTGGTCCAAACGGTCGCGTTGCGGAAGACGATCGCTTCTGTATCGGGCAGCATGGGCAACCCATAGGCCCCCAACGGATACCAGACACTCCCCGTGGGTGTAGACCACAGACTATCCAAGGCATCGGTCTTCTTTTCTTTCTTGTCCTTGGATACATATGCGCTCTGCCGCAAAGCACTCCACGCGATCCATTCACCACCGGGCAATTGGCCTTGGCCATCCCAAATAGCTCCGCGGTCGTGAACGACCCCATTCAACCTCACGAGCCCTTTGAAGCCGATTTTTTCTCCCTCGAAAACAAGGGTCACGGCATCACGTTCCATCTTGAACGAGGCCTTCACGTGGAGACTGTCGTTCCTAGGCAATGCCACATCGGCTTCGGGTCTTTGAGACTCTCCAGACACCTTCAACTTCAGGATGGAACTGCGCAGATTGAGGTCGAACGTGCCGCGCGGATCTTCGCCAGGTATCGCGTTCTGAACAAAGCGCTTACCGGCCACCCACGTTTCATGGACCACGTTCTTGGGGTTCAGAAGATGATGTGAACAGATCACCAGGTTCGCCAACATGCCCGGCCTTATCGCCCCTACCAAGTCCTGCATACCGTACAACTGCGCAGGAACAGTGGTAAGCGCGGCAATAGCCACAGAGCTGTCCAGGCCGCACTTGATCATCCGCCGAAGAGAAGCCCACATCGATCCCACATCCTTCAACCCTTGCGTGGTGAAAGCGAACGTGCCACCCGCTTCAGCGATGCGCGGTGCATTGGTGGGAGCCAATTCCCAGTGTTTGAGTTTGGCAAGACTTACTTCCAACGCTTCGAAAGGATCTTCCACATCATAGGCTTCCGGAAGGGCGATGGGCAGGATGAGCGGACGATCATCCGCCAGGATGTCCGCAAGGCGAGCGTACTCGTCACCACTTCCTTTAACGATGTACCGGAATCCGAATTCCCGAGTGATCGAAGCGATACGCAACACATCGTTCCGGTTGCTCGCTTCGAATACCAGCGGTAAATTGAGTTGATCGTTCAAGGCCTGCAGATCCGCGTCGCTCTGCTCGAGCTTGCCCGCCGCACTGTACCAACGCGCATCATAGAAGGTCTGGCGCAGCAGCGCGATACTACCCGTTAGGGAGTTGGGGTAGGCTTCTTTGCTGGTGCCCTTGCGGAAAGAGAACTGAGCTGAGGTACGCGGCGAAATAACATCCTCGTTGGCCGTGAGCCCTGTCAGAGAAACCGTACAAGACGTTCCGCGGGCGATGCCATCCATTCGGTGTGCAACCACGGTTGTAAATCCCTGGGCACGCAGGCTGGCAGCCTTGTCTTCATCATAGATGTACAATTGATCGGCCCGGGTACTAGGGCGAATAGCGGGATTCCAGAAGCGAGCACCAAGGGGGTTTTCCTCTTTACCCCGTTCCCCTTTCGGCATTCCGAAGTCCGAATAAGGCTCCACCAAGCCGGGCCAAACGTGCAACCCTTTCAAGTCATACTTGACCGCACCTGCTGGAACCGTAACACGCGCACCCACTGCGACGATCCGATCATCCAACACCAATATGGTCGCATCGGTAAGCACCTCGCCAGCTGAGGGGTGCACTGTGGCATGGATAAAGGCGGTGGTAACGCCCAGCTTCGTAGCTGGCCCGTTCACCGGTGCATTCACCTGCGCAAAAGAAAAAAGTGAGCCGCCAAGGACACCAACGAACAAAAGGCTGCGCAACGAGGAATAAAGCATCGCGGCGAATGTAGACCGATACCAATGTCTTCGAGCTTCAGGTATGGGCAATGCGGAACGGACCAGCAGTCTACATTTGGCCTGCTCCAACCGATCCTTATTACATGGACGATCAATTCGACTTGCTTCGACTCTTTCACAGCATTCTGCGCTGGCTTGTTCTGTTATCCGTTTCAAGCGCCGGTGTCATCGCGTTGGTGGGTTACATCCGGAAGCAGCCCATCATCGTTTGGGAACGATCGCTCACGATACTGGCCATGGTGTTGTGCCATGTGCAGTTGGTGATCGGCCTCGCGCTGTATGCGGTGAAATACAAAAGCTACACGTTGCTCACCCCACGGGGCTTCCAATCATCGCTTTCCACATCGGTGATCCGCTATTGGAAATACGAGCATATCGCCATGATGATCATCGTGATCGCCCTCGTAACGATCGGGCGCATGGTGAGCAAGAAGGCCAAAACCGAACCCGGCAAGCAACTGCGCATCGCCATCTTCTATCTGACCGCCTTGTTGCTTATGATCATGATGATGCCCTGGCCGTTCCGGGAAGGCTTTGGACGATCATGGCTATGATGCGCTCACTTCTCATCCTTGCTGTGGTATTCGGTATGGTGCTGGCGTGCGGTGATTCCCCTATGGAAGTCGATGCACAGGGGCGTGCCCCTTCGGAAGGCCAGCTCCTCTTCAACACGCAGTGTGCGTTATGCCATGGTCGTAAAGGCGACCTGGGGCTCAATGGAGCGAAAAACCTCACCTTGAGTATTATGAAGCGTGAAGAGATGATCGCATTGGTCAACAACGGCAAAGGCGCCATGATGGCGTACAAGACCATGCTGAGCAAGAAAGAGATCGTAGCCGTTGTGGACCATGTGATCACGTTGCGCAAGCCTGCATGATCGATCTGAAGGAAACTCGCCTGAAGGGAGAAACCGCTGTGTTGATCAGCGTGATCCACGATGAGCAGAATGCCGAGCAAGTGCAGGAATACCTCGATGAGCTCGAATTCCTGGCGAGCACGGCGGACATACGCGCAGTGAAGCGGTTCACGCAAAGGCTTCACCGACCCGACGGCCATAGCTATGTGGGCAGTGGCAAATTGAACGAGATAAAGGCGTGGATGGAGGCGAATGACGGTGATATGGTGATCTTCGACGATGAGCTTTCACCCGCCCAGCAGCGCAACGTGGAGAAGGAACTCGGCCGGCCGGTCCTGGATCGGCCGCGTTTGATACTGGACATCTTCGCCCGACGCGCACGGACCAGTCATGCCAAAACGCAGGTGGAATTGGCTCAATACCAGTACATGCTGCCGCGCCTCACCAAGTTGTGGACCCACTTGGAGCGACAGCGCGGTGGTACCGGTACACGGGGGGGTGCAGGTGAAAAAGAGATCGAGACCGATCGGCGCTTGGTACGTGATCGTATCGCTTTGCTGAAGGGCCAGCTCAAGGACATCGACCGGCAGATGGCGACCCAACGCGGCAACCGCGGCAAGATGGTACGCGTAGCCTTGGTGGGCTATACCAATGTGGGCAAGAGCACCCTGATGAACGTGTTGAGCAAGAGCGATGTGTTCGCGGAGAACAAGCTTTTCGCCACGCTGGATACCACCGTGCGCAAAGTGGTACTGGGCAATTTGCCGTTCCTTCTGAGCGACACCGTGGGCTTCATCCGCAAACTGCCCACGCAATTGATCGAGAGTTTCAAGAGCACGTTGGATGAAACGCGCGAAGCGGATCTGCTGCTGCATATTGTGGACATCAGTCACCACAACTTCGAAGAGCAGTACAACACGGTAAAAAGCACGTTGGCTGAGATAGGTGCTGGCGGCAAACCGGTGATCGTGGTCTTCAACAAGATCGATGCGTACAAACCCGCTGCACATGACCCGCACGATCTCGCGCCCAAACGGCCTGACCAGTTCACGCTCGCGGAGATGCAGGAAACATGGATGTCACGCATGAACGACCAGGACTGCATGTTCATCAGTGCGGTTCGAAAAGACAATGTGGATGCCCTGCGCAAGCTCATGTACGAGCGGGTGAAGTCGATACACCTTACGCGGTATCCGTACGAAAAGGACTTGCTCTACCAGGGTTGGATGGAAGAGGAGGAAGGCGGCACCAGCGATCAGCAATAACACGAAGGCTTTCTTACAGTGCCTTTAGGGTACGTCCGGTCCACACCCAATGGACATATTGGATGAGTCCTCCGTTCTAACTTGTGCGCCCCTTGGATCCGAGTAAACCTGCCGCCATTAAGATGCCATTGAAGACCTGCATTGTTGCACCGTGCTTCAATGAGGCCGCTATCGGGCAGCGGTTCGTAGCCGAATTGGAACAGGTGCTTGGCTCGCTCGGCACACCCTGTACAATTCTCATTGTGGACGATGGATCCACGGACGGAACCGCTGGGGTGATCACGAACTACACGAGTCGCACACCGAACGTACGGGTGGAGGTGCTCGCCCTGCCATACAACATGGGTCATCAGCAAGCGATCTACCAAGGATTGCTCGCAGCTTCAGAAGGCGAATACGATCGATTCGTGGTCATGGATTCCGACGGTGAGGATGATCCGCAAGCCATACCTGCAGCCCTTGCGAAAGAGGCGTCAATAGTTCTCATCGCACGTGGCAAGCGCCAGGAGGCGTGGTTGTTCAAACTCGGATACTTCATCTATCGCAAATTGTTCCGCTTGGTAACCAGCCGGTCCATGAGTTTCGGGAACTACTCGGTGATCGATCGCAGGATCCTCCAAGCGGTTTTGGACAAGGGTTTCACGCACTACGCAGCCTTCTTGTCGAAACAGAAAGCCACAACGACCACACTCGTCAGCGACCGACGAGCGCGTATGGATGGTCGTTCCAAAATGGGGTTCAAGAGCTTGTCCATACATGCGTTCAAATCCTTGATCGAATACGGCGATGAAGTGCTGGCGCTTCTGCTCAAGGGATTTTTCGGCCTTGCTGTTCTATCCTCGGGTAGCATCGCCTACATCCTGTACGAGAAGTTGTTCACCAACAACGCGATACCGGGGTGGGCAAGCACGTTGATCGCATCGCTATTGAATTGCACCTTGCTTTGCTTGGGCTTCTTCGCCATGGGCTTGCTATTGTCGCAAACGGGAGTTCGCAGAGTTGGATCCAGAAGAGCCGCTTCTGTGGCCGAACGACCCTCATCGGATGAGCATTCCTGAAAACGTCGAACAGGAGACCATGTCCGAGCGCTTGGTTCGTTCAGCCTACCGTGCAATGCCCTGGCTCTTGGGTTTCGCCATAGCAGCCGCTGTCTTTTCGAGGGCCTACATCATACCACGGCATGTGCACAACATCGGCTTCTCCGAGCAGAATGTTGTGGATGGCGTGATCCGCCTCATGGATGGATATCCGTTGTACGGCGATCCTGAGAAGCCGCCATTCGACATTATCCAATACTCGCCGATCCATTATTACATCACGTGGGCGTGTGCCGAAATGCTGGGCTTGGAACACGATCGGCCGAACAGCATTTACATGGTGAACCGGGTCGTTTCTCTTCTGGCGAATTTGATAATGCTGTGGGTCCTTTGGCGACTTGGTGTGCACTTGCGCCTCGAACTGTGGCTGCGGCTGTTGCTCATGGGCTTGATGTTCACGTGGATGCACGAGCCTTTCTTCTCCCGACCGGACAGTGTTTACCAGTTGTGCTGCGCAGTATTCCTGAGCGCCGTGCTGCGTTCGTTGGGGCAAGGGAAGTTGGGCTGGGCGAGCGCCATGCGCTTGGGCTTATGGTCCGCGCTGGTGCTTTTCTGCAAACAAAGCGGCGTGGGCCCGGTATTGGCTGTTGGTATTGGCTTCTTGCTTACTTCTGATCGGCAGACCATCTTCCGATATGCATCGGGTGTTCTACTGTTCAATGTTCTGTTCCTATCGGCGCTCTGCCTGCTCGACGGTTGGCAAAACGTGTATTCCAATCTCGTACTCGGTAATGTGAACGGGTTCGGCTGGCCATGGTTCGCGTTCGACCCACGAGAACCATATATCGGCATGGGGCTTTGGATAACACCCGCAGCGTTGTTCATTGGATGGCGATACCGAAAACTGTTCTCAACGCAGTCTGTTTTCCTGTTCCTCGCTGCCATCGTCATGTACGTATGGGCTTTCGTTACAGCCGCCAAAGTGGGTAGCAACATGAACTATTTCATGGAGCACTGGCTTGCATGCGCGATCATTTGTGTACTGTTCATCAGCCGGTCGGCAGGTACTCTTCCACTGTTGCGGCATGGCTTGGCTTTGGCGCTCTGCGCTATTGTGTTGTTGCGCGCCACCTGGTTCACCAAGGTGTTCGTGTTCTCGGGTTATCCACCGGATCAGATCGCGAATTACAACGACGACCTCGCTGCGATCGATGAACTGCGCGCTCATGGCCTTCAAGCCACCGATGCGGTCTTTGTGGTAGGTGAGCACTCCTTCATCGACCAGGCCCTCGGTACACGGGCTTGGATGAAGATGAAGGACATCATACGGCAGAGCCGGAGCAACCTTGTATTGGACCACCGTATTCTTTTCGATCCAGCGCGCAATGGCCAATTGCGTTTCCTGCTCAGTGCCGACAGCACCGCATTCGTGAGGTTGGAAAAAGAAGTGTTCACCGGTTTCCACCCCTCTTTCCGTGCCGGCAGATACACAGCTTACGAGCGCGATCGCTGAACCAGCATGGCGTGAAAGGTGCGGCTCGAACAAAAGCTGGATCAGGGGCAACCCTTATGTTGCGGACCGTCTGGTAGTGGACCGGTACTTGGATCATGAAAAAAACGCTCAAGCGGCTTTATCGGTCTCTTCCCTTCAAGCAGTCGGTATTCTCCGTTCTCCGTCTACTTCCGCTTCCCACCAGCGTCTATCAACACCTGCACTTCGAAGGCGTGATCCGCGTGCGTGTTGGCAAGGGTCGATCGTTCCTCATGCGGCACCATGGCTATATGATCGAGAACGAGTTGTTCTGGCAGGGGATCAAGGGTTGGGAGAAAGTCTCCTTGGAGCTCTGGACACGCTTATGCCAAAGATCGGATACCATACTAGACGTTGGAGCGAATACCGGCGTGTACGCCCTCCTTGCGCAGGCCTTGCGACCAGGAGCGACCATCATCGCAGTGGAGCCGGTTGAGCGGGTCTTCCTCAAATTGGAAGAGAACATCGGTTTGAACGGCAAGGGGGTTATCGCCATCCGCGCGGCAGTTACCGATCAAGAAGGTGAGGTGACGTTGTACGATACGCCGGCCAGAGAACACGTTTTGTCCGTTTCGTTGAACAAGGAGTTCATGCGGAACGACCCGTTGCTCCAAGCGACCACTGTCCCAGCACGCACCATCGCAGGCATCGCGGCGGAGCATCGCCTGGAACGCATAGACCTGATGAAGATCGACGTGGAGACACACGAACCCGAAGTGCTCGCGGGCTTCCGGGAGATCCTCCTTCGCGACAAGCCAAGTTTGCTGATAGAGATCCTCAACGATGAAGTGGCGAAGCGCGTGGAAGAACAGATCAAGGACGTCGGCTACCTCTACTACAACATCGACGATGTGACGTGGCCACCGCCCCGTGTAGCCACCCTGACGCGGAGCGGGCACTTCAATTTTCTGCTCTGCCAGCCAGAAGTTGCCCGGTCGATCGGATTGGTTTGAGGCGACAGCGATCAGTCGAACGCCTGCATGTTCACCAGCCGGGCATAGGCTCCGTTGGCAGCCATAAGCGTTGCGTGCGTCCCACGCTCCACTATGCGACCCGCCTGCAGAACACAGATCTCATCACAATGTTGGATGGTGCTCAAGCGATGGGCGATCACGAGCGATGTCCGGTCCTTCATCAGCTTGAAGAGCGCATCCTGCACCAGGCGTTCGCTCTCGGTATCCAGTGCTGAAGTAGCCTCGTCCAGGATCAGGATCGCCGGGTTCTTCAACACAGCGCGCGCGATGGCGATCCGTTGTTTCTGTCCGCCACTGAGGCGGTTGCCACCATCACCGATGTTGGTCTGGTAGCCGCTCTCGAGCTGACTGATGAACCCGTCCGCATTCGCGATCTCCGCAGCGCGCTTCACATCACTTTCACTGGTGCCCGGTTTTCCGAAGGCGATGTTGTTCGCAACAGTGTCATTGAAGAGGATGCTATCCTGCGTAACGATCCCCATAAGCGAACGCAGGTCGTTGATCCGCAACTCGCGGATATCCGTTCCGTCGATCACCACTGCGCCGGAAGTCACATCGAAGAACCGCGGAAGCAATCCGGCCATGGTGCTTTTGCCACCGCCGCTAGAACCCACCAATGCAACGCTCTTGCCTTTGCCGATGGTGAGGTCGATGGCATCCAACACAAGCTTATCGTCGTACCCGAACGAAACGTTCTTGAATTGCACTTCGCTCCGCATATCATCGATCGGCTTCGCGTTGGGCGCCTCCTTCACGGTGTTCTCCACGGCTAGCAGATCGAACACGCGCTGCGCGCTCGCACCACCACGTACAATGCCGCTCCATCCTTGGGAGAAGCCTTTGATGGGCGTAAGCAACTGAGCGAAGATCGCGATGTACGCGATGAACGTTGTGCCCGCCAATTCGGGGGATGTGCCCAACGCAAGCGACCCGCCGACGTAGGCCATTACGGCCATCACGGCCGCACCCATGGTCTCGCTCAGTGGCGAAGCGATATCCTGCCGGCGCAAGAGTGAAATGCTCGCGCGGGTGAGCAGTTCGTTCTCACGTTCGAATCGGCGGCGCATATCATTCTCGCCGTTGAACGCTTTCACTACACGGATACCACCAAGCGTTTCCTCCACGCGCGCCAGCAGGTCGGCGCTTTTCTCCTGCACACGCGTACCCCGTTTACGCAAGCTCTTGCTCACGCGTGCGATTATGAGTCCGCTGATCGGCAGCAGCACGAGCGAGATCAGCGTGAGTTTGGCGCTCATGGCGACCATGGCTCCAATGAACAACAGGACGGAAATGGGTTCGCGGAATACCATTTCGATACTGTACATCACGCTGTATTCCAATACCTGCATATCGTTGGTGATCACACTGAGCAGATCGCCTTTACGCTCGCCGCTGTGGTAGCGCAATGGTAGCTCCAACATCTTGTCGTAGATGCGGCCGCGCAGCTCGTGGATGATGCGATTGCGGAACACACAGATGGCGTTCACCGCGAAATACCGGAACAGGTTCTTCAGCAGGAAGAGCAACACCACGCCGCTGCATATGATCGCGAGTGCCACCAGCTGGCCTTTTGTGTCGATCAAGTGGGTAAGCGCATACTTGAACGAGCCTTGGAAATAGTCTTTGCTCCAGGAGAACGCAGGCTGCTCATGCACCGCGTCCGCCTGGTTCATAAGCAATTGCAGAAAAGGGATCAGCAACAACATGCTGCACAAGTGGAACACGGTTGCCAGCAGATTGAACACACCGTTCATGATGGCATAGCGCCGGTAGGGCTTGCCGAAGCGAAGGATGCGGAAGAACTGGCGCATGGAAGAAAGTGCGCGAATGTACCGGTGGTTGAGGGTTGCGGGCCTTCCGGCAGCTGCCGACCCTGTGGTCCGTAATAGGCCCTACATCTCCTGACCTGCAGGTCCTTCGGCGCCCTCTATCTTCGCGATCTTCAATGGATACCCTCAGACAGAACAAGGTGAACAGCCTTCTCCAGAAGGAGATGGCGGAGATCATCCAGCAAGAGAGCCGGATACTGTTGCCGGGTGGACTGATCACCGTTACCGGTGTACGCATCAGTCCGGACCTGGGCTTGGCGAAAGTCTACCTGAGCCTCTTCCCGGTGAAGGACAAAAAAGCGGCGCTGGAACACATCAAGGGCCACAGCCACCAATTGCGAGGCAAACTGGGCCATCGCATCGGCAAACAGATGCGCGTGGTACCGGAACTCAACTTCTATCTGGACGATTCGCTCGATCGGCAGGAAGAGATCGACAAATTGTTGAAGAAGGGATGAACCCTCGTTCGTTGATCGTCATTCCTCATCACGCGTTCTTCAGCATTCCATATTCATCATTCCCATAACGGGGCATGCAATACGATCCGGTCAAACGCCAGCTTGGCGCTGTGTTCAACAACACACCGTTCCTGCGCAAGGTTTTCTACAAGCTTTTGGACCTGCTTTTGTTGCGTGCTTGGCATGTGCACAAGGAGTTGCGCAAATGGATCGCCCAGCGGAACAATGGCGGAGTGCACATCTACGATGCCGGCGCGGGCTACGGGCAATACAGCTATTGGCTCAGTGGCTTCAACCGCGACTGGCGCATCACCGCACTGGATGTGAAGGACGAACAGGTCGCGGATTGCAACGCGTTCTTCCAGAAGATCGGCAGGCCGCACGTGAAGTTCGAAGTGGGCGACGTGACGAAGTACACCAACCCGAATGCGTTCGACCTGGTGGTGTGCGTGGACGTGATGGAGCACATCCTGGAAGATGAGGCGGCGCTGCGCTGCTATTCAACATCCTTGAAGCAGGGCGGTATGCTCATCATCAGCACGCCGAGCGATCAGGGTGGCAGCGATGTGCATGGCGAAGAAGAAGGCTCCTTCATTGAGGAACATGTGCGCGACGGCTACAACATCGAGGACCTGAAAGCGAAATGCTTGCGCAATGGGTTCAGCAAAGTGGAGGCGCGTTACAGCTATGGTACGCCAGGCAAGATCAGCTGGCGCTTGAGCATGAAGTGGCCATTGCTCATGCTGAACACGAGCAAGCTCTTCTTTGTCATACTGCCGTTCTACTACCTGCTCACCTATCCGTTCGCCTTCATCTTGAACTGGTTGGATACCAATACCACGCACGCCACCGGCACAGGCGTTATTGCGCGGGCATGGAAGTGATCCGATGCTCATGGGCACATGTTCATATGAACACATGACGCCATGAACCTCCCCTTCCTCTTCGCCCGCCGCTACTTGCTGGCCAAGCGCTCCGCGAACGCGGTGAATATCATCACAGGCATCAGCATTGTGGTGGTGGCGGTGGTTACCGCGGCAATGGTAGTGGTCCTCAGCACGTTGAACGGCATTACGGAACTGGTGGACAAGCTGTACAGTCCGTTCGATCAGGATGTGACCATCACACCAGCAGAAGGAAAAACGTTCGCACGCGACAGCCTTGATCTCGCGAAGATTTTGGCGTTGCCTGGTGTGCAGGCAGCGAGCTGGGTCATCGAAGAAAACGTTCTACTCCAAAGCGGCGACCAACAAGCCGTAGCGACCGTGAAGGGTGTGGAACCGCAATACCTGGCGATGAGCGCGATGGCGCAGAACATGTATGACGGCGATCCAATTCTGAGCAGCGAGAACGGCCCACTGGTGATCCTGGGCGCCGCGCTCAAGGATCAGTTGCGGGTGCAACACGATGATGGGGTACTGCGACCATTGCTGATCAGCGCGCCGGTGCGTGGGCGAAAAATGATGCGCGACAAGGAAAAGGCCTTTGAGCAAGAGCGGGTGGCCGTGGCAGGAGCCTTCACCATCAATATGGAATTTGATCAGCAGTTCGTCATCGCACCGATCGAACTCATGGACACCCTGCTGCACTACAACGGTGCTGTGAACGCCTTGGAGATCAAAGCCACGCCGAACACGCGCTTGGAGGATCTTGCTTCCGATGTGATCGCGATCGCCGGATCACGATTCAACGTGAAGTCACGCTATGAAAAGAACGCATTGATGTACCGCACCAACGCCACCGAGAAATGGTTCACGTTCGCGGTGCTCGCCTTCATCGGTTTGATCGGCGCCTTCAACATCATCGCCTCGCTCACGTTGATGATGATCGAGAAGCAACGCGACATGCGCACCATGACCGGCATGGGTGCCACATACACGTTCGTGCGACGTGTATTCTTCGCCGAAGGCATGCTGATCGTGGCAGTAGGGACTTTCGCGGGCTTGGTCCTCGGCTTGCTGGTCTGCGGCCTTCAGAAATGGACCGGCCTCGTGGGGTTGGAAAACTCCGTAGTGGAGAGCTATCCGATAAAGGTGTTGGGCAGCGATATCGCGATGATCTTCTGCGCGGTGATCGCTATTGGCGTGCTGGCCACTTGGACATCACTACGCGGATTGGGGCAGCGGTATCTGATGGGACGCTGAACACGCAGATGGGGCAGATGGGCTGGGATCAGAAACCATCCTCACTGACCCGTGCGAACAGCGTTCCTTTTCCCTCTCTAAGAGCCTGTTTGGGATCTCTTGAACGAAGGACCTCGAGGCCATTTTTCGATCAGGCACAGCCGGAAAATCATCGCGTAGCGGTGCCTACGAGATTATTTTTCAGGCAAAGCATGGGCGGAAAAAGGACCGAGGGACGAGTTTGAAGAGACCCCAAACGGGCTCTAAGCCGCCAGCGCAAAAACCGT
>JANNYL010000211.1:0-7790 GCA_031410075.1 Flavobacteriales bacterium | reverse complement strand
AACAAGGATGCGCTCGCGAAATCGCAGGCGGGTGCATGGCGCTACGACGTGGAGTTCGCTGGCTGGAAATGCAACATGACGGACTTGCATGCCGCTATAGGTCTGGTCGAGTTGGAGCGCTACGATGCTGAGACCTTGCCTCGCAGGAAGGCCATCTGCGATCGGTACCATGCCGCGTTCGCGAACGACGCGCGCTTCATTGCACCGGTACTTCGCGATTCTAGCCGCGAAGGCAGCTACCATTTGTACATGTTGCGCGCCGCCATCGCCACGGAAGCGCAGCGCGATGCCATCATAGCGGCGATCGCCACACGCGAGGTGAGCGTAAACGTCCATTTCATCCCTATGCCAATGCTCACTGTTTACAAGAACATGGGCTATCGCATAGAAGACTACCCGAACGCATACAAGCAATACAGCCGCGAGATCAGCCTTCCTGTATACTATGACCTCACGGATGCCCAAGTGGACACGGTGATCACTGCCGTGAAGGACAGTGTGCGCGAAGTGATGGGTGCGTGATGCTATGAAGCGCCCACTCGTCATCGGATACGTCACCACGGACGACCCGCGCGATCGGCGCACGTGGTCGGGTATCAACTACTACTTGCTGAAGGCACTGGAACAGCAGGTGGAGCGCGTGGAGATATTGGGACCGCTCTACCCTCAACCTGTCCTTTTCCTGTGCCGGGTCTTCAACCAGATCTCCTTGCGCTTGTTGGGCAAGCGATTCCATTACCGGGATTCCTTCGTGCTCTCGAAGGCGTACGCGAGGATCCTCTCCAAGCGGTTGAAGCAGCGCCCGGTGGACCTGATCATCGCACCTGCCGGATTGGCGGCCATCGCATTGTTGAAGACGGATACGCCGATCATCCATTTCAACGACCGCAGCGTTGCCGGAGCGGTGGAATACCACAAGGTGCTGAAGGACCTGTTGGACTGGTCGCGCGAGCAAAGCCTTGAACTCGAACGGAGGGCGCTGATGAACGCAGCCCTCACTGTGTACACGAGTGATTGGGCAGCTGCAGGCGCAAAGAAGGCGTGTCCCGAAGCGGCAAGGAACGTAGTGGTAATTCCCATGGGCGCCAACTTGGACCGGATTCCTGACCCTCCCGCGCCGCGCGACTTCCCACCTGGCATGCTCAAGTTGCTGATGATCGGCGTGGATTGGGAAGGCAAGGGTGGACCGATCGCCTTCGAAGCCCTGCAAACCCTGAAGCGGCAAGGTCATGCTGCGCAACTCATCGTATGCGGCTGCGATGTGCCCGCGCAGTTCGATGATCCGGACCTGGTGCGCGAAGGCTTCCTCAGCAAGAACGACCCGGTACAGCAGGCTCGGCTCGAAGGCCATTTGCGAACGGCGCATTTCCTCTTATTGCCAACGCGGTTCGAGGCCTATGGCATCGCCTTCTGCGAAGCCGCCGCGTATGGATTACCGGTCTTGGGCACCCGCACCGGGGGTGTGCCGACGATCGTGAAGGAAGGTGTAACCGGTTTCCTGTTCGACCTGGACCAAGGAGGCGAGGCTTATGTCGAGCGGATCGAAGCGATGATCCGGGAACCTGAAGCGTGGCAGCGCATGCGTATGGCTGCGCGCGATCGCTATGAGCGGTATTTCACCTGGGAGGCCTTCGTTACCCGGTTGCTCGCTCAGGCCGAAGCTTCAGGGCTGATCAACAAGGCCCGGTAACGTTCGCGGAACGCATCCATGGCGAATTCGCGCCTGGCTTGCGCCAATGCGTTCGCCCGCATGTATGAGAGACGTTGCGGATCCTGCGCGATGCCGATCAACCCCGCGCTCATCTCGTTGATGACGACATCCTCTGCACTGGACGATGTGATGATGGCGACCTCCTTGTCCAGTCGGTTCGGCACATCGCCCACGGGTGTTGAAATGATTGCGAGCCCTTGTGCCATAGCCTCCATGATCACCATTGGGAAGCCTTCGCGCGAACTGGTTACGGTCAGAACAGAGTGTTCGGCATAGATGCGTGCCATCGCCTCGGGATCATCGACCGGGTCGAGGAATTCCACGCCGTCAGCCGACCTGCGTTCTGGGCCAACAACCGTGAACCGGAACGCACCGGGCATCCTTCTATTGACCTGTCGAGCGATGTCGAGGAAGAGCCCGAGCCGTTTCTCAACAGAATCGCGGCCAACAAAAAGCACCCCGACGGGGTCGTGGGGCTGAACAGCGCCGAACCGGTTCACCGCGTTCGGGAGGAAGAGCAGCTTGCCGAAGGCGCTGCGCGGGATGTTGTTCACGAAAAGTAGCCGTTCGAATTCCACTTTGGCCTGGCGCGAAACGAAGGCATAATGGCCTACGCGTGAGAAATGCTTGAGCCAGGCGCGGTGTTGCGCGTTCCCATCAGGCTGGTAGAGGAACGCGTGCTGCAACCAGATCGTCCGCACATCGGAATTCACAAGGGGAAGCAGCTCGAAGAACGTGGTGGTGAGGGATGAGAAGAGAACGGCGTTCGCGCGGGCGTTCACCTCGGTTGCGATCGCACGGTGCGCTGTATGGCGGGTGAACGGATGGTTCAACAAACGCGGCAGCTCCAAGCATTTCCCGTGCGATTCGAACTCCTTCGCATAGCCACGGTCCGTGGAGAAGCCCGTGAAGAGTGTCAATGGTCGCTGATCCTTTACCGCGTCAAGAATATCCAAGTAAACCCTTTCGGCACCACCACGATCAGTGTATGGAAAGAGGAAGAGATGCCGTCCGCTCCAGGTCGAAAGCGCTTCGCTCAGAATGCGCCTTTCGCGAAGCAGGGCGAACGGCGAATAGGAGAGCAGCCGCTTGATGTCGCGCGCCGTGTTGATCGTCGCGACTTTCATCTGTCGCGCGAATGTGCGCGATTGCGCATGGATCACCCGCACGTTCATACCGAAGGCTTGAAGCCGCCACCACATGTTCGCCAGGTAGCGCCATCGTGCGCGCAGCAACCTACTTTCGAGCGGTACTTCGCTCTTCTGTCCGGCCATGATACTTGCGGAATGGACCCGGTAGTGCAGCAGCACTTCCGGGGTCTTCGCGATACGACCGCCACCGGCCAGGAAACGCAGCCAGAGATCCCAGTCCTCCGCGTTCGGTTGGGACGCTGAATAGCGAAGCGACGTGAAGGCGGACTTGCGCAGCATGACGCTGGGATGCGCGATGCAGTTGGTGCGCGGGAGCATCGCGCGGATAGAGCTTTCATCCGGTGTTGCCCGGTCTGTATCCCATACTCCCGTCACCTCACCATCCGTGTTGATGAACGCTACGAAACTGGCCACCATACCGAGCTTGTGATCCTTCTCCAAAACAGCCACCTGCTTCATCAATCGCTCGGGCAACATCACATCATCGGCGTCCATCCGCGCGATGTAACGGCCACGCGCGCGATC
This sequence comes from Flavobacteriales bacterium, assembly GCA_031410075.1. Taxonomy (GTDB): domain Bacteria; phylum Bacteroidota; class Bacteroidia; order Flavobacteriales_F; family PHOS-HE28; genus PHOS-HE28. Next base: position 4,403 of record JANNYL010000211.1, on the reverse strand, counting down.
GATCCCGTCGTTTAGTACGGCGATCAATCCACGATTCTGCTGATGGTCCACAAAACGGATGCGCGGGTCGCTGAACGACCGTGCGATGCGATCGCTGCCATCCGTGGAGCCGTCGTTGATGATCAGCAGTTCGAAGTCGGTGTGTGTCTGGCCCAAAACGCTCTCAATCGCTTCATGCAGAAAGGCAGCCCCGTTGTAAAGGGGCATCAGCACTGTGATGATCGGCTCGCGATCAGGCATGGGATACGAGTTGATCATACTGCGCTGCATAATCCTCTGCGATATGCTGCCACGTGAACCGCTCCTTCCAGGCGGTGTGTCCGGCGCTGCCCGCTGCCCGCAGCCGCTCCGGTTGGGCCAGAAGGCCGCTGAGCAGGCGCGCGCTTTTCGACACATCCACACGCTCCCATTCGTTGTTGTCTTTCGTGCCTGGCATGGTCCATCCGCCTTGCGACCATTCGGCGATCTCCTCGCTATTGCCTGCGCGCGATGATAGGAAGGGAACACCAGCGGCCATGGTTTCAAAGAGCACGATGGGCGAACATTCCACCTGGCTCGGGAATAGGAAGAGGTCAGCCTGCTTCATGGCCGCCACGGTGCGCGCCCGATCCAATTCAACGAACACGATCCGTTTCTTCTTCACCTTGGCTTGCCAGCGCAGCAAGGCGAATCGCCAATGGTGTTCGAAGAAGTGCTTCAGCTTGGCGTTCCCGTTACCAGCCAACACCAGCACGGCATCGCCGGTCTCGGCAGTGAGAAAGATCCGGATGGCTTCCTTATGGCCCTTGATGCCAGTGTAACTGCCCACATGAAGGATCAACTGCTGCTGTGGTGCGATGCCCAATTCAACGCGCACGTCATACGAAGGTGCCGCCTCAAATTCTTCTTCAGCTGCGCCGTTCGCGATGACGGCGAAGTTCGTGAGACCATGCGCCTTCGCCATGTTGATGTCGCGGTAGTGATGAGAGAGGAACACGTTGAGGTCCATGTCCGTCAGCCACTGGGGCATCTGAGCGTAGTACGCCGCATAACGCGGATCGTGGAGCAATGAGAACCCTGTTGGTACGAAGACCTTCTTCTCGGTCAATTCGGCCAGGTGCGGCAACACCGCATCGGCGCTCCATTGCTGTGCGGCGAAAAGCGTGATCACATCGAAATCGCCCTGCTTGAGCGCATCAACATAGATCGATGCGTTACCGTTGATCCCGTCTACCGCATTGCCGCTTATCTCGAATTGGCGGATCGCAACGCCGTGCAGTTCGGTGAATTCCCGCTTCATATGTGCGGATGTGAACACCGTGACGCGGTGACCCATTCGTACCATGCGTTCGCTCAATTGCTTCACCACTTCGGGCATGCCGCCGAGGGCTGGGGCGTAGCTCTCCACGCAGTGTGCGATGTTCAGCGAGCGAGCCATGATGTAGGGAGTATCTCGTGGACATCATTGGAAGCATTGAACCATTTCGCAGGACCCATCACGGTCTTGTCCGCATGGGCGTTCAGCCAAGCTCCCCACCAGCTGAAGCTGCTGTTCGCGATGATGTTGTGATGGCAATGCTTCATCAGGAACAGATCCCAATGACCTTCGATCCCATGGTTGTGCGACACCTGCGTTACAGGATGAGGCAGGTGGAGGTTGGCGTCTACCCAGGCCGGGTCATCGGAAAAGATGAAGAAGCGCTGAACACCGCGATGCTCGACCAGCCACTGCGCATTGGACGTGTAATAGTCGATCGAACAGACACCGTGATATCGGTTCGCATCTGGCAGGGATACGTAATCCCCGCGGCGCACATGGATACTGGCGCTCACGGTGGAACTGATCGCATCAAGCAAAGCGGCGTTCGCAGCGGATGGCTGTGCTTTCGGGACAAAGAGCGTTTCTCGCAGCTCCTTCGCTTGAGCCAGGAAGTACCGCTCGTCCTGCCAGTAGCCCTCGATGTAGATGGGCGCTACCAGATCGAAAAAGGTCGGTTCGAAGGTCCTGCCTCGCTCTACGTAACACCGATCCTTGAAGAAGAAGGGGAGGCTCCGCTTTGTCCTGCGGTAAGTGGTGTCGTCCAATTCACGACGAACACGGCCCACGTCATCAGCGGAGGCGAATGCTATGGGGAGTTGGAACACGTCCAGTTCGAACGGACGCGGCGTCCAGGTCACCTCGGGTCCACGATGGTCGAGGAAGGTGCGGTCAAGAAGCAGCGGCACACCGAGACGCTGAGCCAGAGAATAACCGGCGGCGTATTGGAACATCTGGTTGCCCAGCCCTCCCATGAGTCGTGTGATCACCTGGCCCATCGCTCAACGGATGAAAAGCCAGTCCCAAGGTGGCCGCCCCGCCGTGCGTTTCGAAGCGCGAAGGTGCCGTGCGATCGCCACTTGTTGCGCGGAGGAGAAAGCCTGTGTGTTCCGTTGCGACCAGACCCACAGGTTCGAAAGGGCTGCTTCGCGCACAAGTGAGGCTTCGGTGTATGCAGCGCGCACACTGGACACTGGTGCGTCCGTGTAGCGGACCAAGGGTTCCGCGCAATAGTCGAACGAGGTGAATGCGCAGATCCGCAACCACAACGCGTAGTCCTCCAGCGCCTTCATTTCTGGCTCCTCGGGAAACCCACCTGCCTTCACGACGTGATCTTTCCTCACCAATGCCGAGCTGCAGATCACCCGGTTCAAGGGGAGCAGATCGCCCAGCGAAAGAGTCGCGGCGGGTGTGTTGAAATACGGATCCTGCGAACCGGATCCAGGGATCACGCGAAGCGCGTTCGAACAGGAGGCACCAGCGCGCGTCACGGCCAAGTGTGCGAATTGGATCGCCAGTTTACCGGGCACCCAGGCATCATCACTGTCCAAGAACGCCAACCACTCGCCCGTCGCTGCGGCGATGCCGCGATTGCGCGGCACAGCAGGTCGACCTGCATGTGGCCCGGGCAGCCATTTCACGCGCGGATCGTTCAATGCATTGATACGTGCTTCGGAGTCATCGCTCGAACCATCGTCGCATACAAGCACTTCCGCAACAGGATAGGTTTGGTCCAGACACGACCGCACCGCGTGCACCAGAAGAGCGGCACGGTCGAAGTTCGGGATGATGACGCTGACGCTCGGATTCACACCGCTGCTCGGGTTTTCGCAAGTTGAGCGCTGAACTCGGCGAGCCACACGGCGAGCAGCACTTGTTCGCTCGCGCTATCATCCACCATGTATTGGCGGAGGTGATCAGTCGCTGCGATCTCCGCTTCGGCGGTTGAGAGGGACTTGGCCTTCTTGGCGATCACGATCAGGTTATAGGTGTCCTTGTAGCGTTCTTGCTTGATCGAGGAGATCTTGAACCCGAAGCGCCCGAGCATTTCCCCCAGCGAATTCTTGGTATAGCCCTCGTAGTGTACCGCCCAATGTGCTTCCTGCGAGCCGAAGATGTGCCGGAGCCCCACGTACTTCGCTCGGTTGCTCGAGAAGGTTCCAAGGACCGCCTTCGCCGTGCGACCGAAATCGGGCACCTCGATATGTACAACCCCACCCGCGTTCAACCAGGAGTTCCATGAGGCAAGGAGCGCGCAGGCCTGTCCGCGTGTGAAGTGTTCGAACACGTGGTGCAACCGCACTTCGTCGATGGTCCCGCCAGGGTAACGCATCTCCAGCAGGTTGTGGAACTCGTCGGCGACAGTATTCTGTTGTACGCTGTGTTCCGTCAGCGGGTAGTCGATGTTCACGTATCCGTCGAAGTACCGCTGTCCGCAACCGAGATGTAGTTTCTTCATGATGGGTTCATTGGTATTCGCCCCTGCGCGCTATAGAGCGGAAGAATTCCTTTAACAGGCGCTTGGGGCCGTATGTGTGCAACTGACGATCGGTTCGAAGAGGAACATCCGCGGATCCAGTGCATACGTCAATGAGCTTCATCGTCCGCGCCACCGCAAAGGGTGCATCCCACTGGAAGCCTTCCATGAAATGCGCAGTGAGGTCCTCAATTGTCTTTGTGTGCCCTTGGGTCAAAGTCTTATAAAAGAACTCCTGGATCGGGCGGAATTCATCCAAGTTTGAATCGTTCTTTTTCATGTAGTTCAATGCGCCGTTCGAATACTTCACGAAATTCAGGTGTACATCGAAGTTGTAGAGGTATTCGTAGTACGCGAGGGGATACTCGAAATAGCCACGGCGACCTACGCGGAACACTTCTGCGGTGAACCCTTCCACGTCCGGCACATGCTCCAGCACGTGCGAACAGATCACATAATCGAACGCCTTGTCCGCGAAGGGGAAGGTGATGCCATCGTAGAACACCAGTTCCTTCTGCGTCGCGAGCGGTCGGCTGTGGCCAAACTGTTTGGCGTACTCCACTGGATCGTCGAAGGCCATCTCCAGCAGCACGTCCGATCGTGGGTGCGGGTCGGCACCTGGCCCGATCT
>JANNYL010000210.1:0-5657 GCA_031410075.1 Flavobacteriales bacterium | reverse complement strand
AGAAAGTTCGCGCCGCCGGTGATGAATCGCGAGGGATCGTGTTGAGCGATCAGGGTGATGGCATCCGTGGCGATGTCGTACCTCCAGATCTTCCCGTTGTGCGCGTTGTTCCCCACATCCTCCTGCAGCAGGATGCGGCCGTTGGCATCGACGGTGATGTTGTCGAGCATCTTCTGGCCCTCGGTGCCATCGAGCACGGCGGTGATGGTTCCGCCGAGTTCGGGTTGCGCGGGATCGGTGAAGCGCAAACGCCACAAGCGACTCGGCGAGGAAAAGGCATCGGTGGTGGTGAAATAGAAGTCGGCGGTGTTCGAAGGGTTCCACGCGCCATCCTCGGGGCGAAGGAAGTTCGTGACCCCGGCGGTATTGCTGTTCGTATTCAATTGGGCTCCAGTGAGGGTGTGCACATCCCCCAGGTCGGCCAATGCGAAAGCAGTCCCGGGTGCAGGAACGCTACCCGTGACCTCCGTGGCAAGGCCGCTCACGGCAACGCCGAAGACGTGGCCGTTGTGCAGGCCGGCCTTTTCGATCTCCGAACCAGTGCCTTGCTTGGTACCGATATAGAAGTAGACCTGTCCCGGGTTCGTGTCGTCCATCAGGCCCACCACCGTCTGGTTGCTGGCGAGCGGGCGGGCCACCACGTTCTCCCAACTGCTGCGGCCCAGGTAGGGAAGCTGGTAGGATATACCTGCGTTGGGGCCGGTGACGATGTGCCCGAAGGCGCGGCCCTCAGCGCCCGCCTCTTCGCCGTTCATGAAGATGCGCTCCTGTGTTCCCAGGCCGGTGGCCGCATTGTAGTAAGCAGTGTTGGCCGGCAGATCAGCGGAGCAGAAACGCGTGAACGCGCTGGTGCCCGGGGCGAAGGCGGTGCCGTTCCACAACTGCACGGTCTGCACAAGGTCCTGCCCGCTCTGCACGCACAGTGTGTTCTTATCGATGACCCACTTGCTGACGAACGCGCCGATGGACCCATGCGCGCGGGTAATGCCTTGGTTGTTGGCCAACTCATGGTTCATCAACAACGTGAACGTGCCATTCCCGTTGTCGAAGGCACCCAGCCCATCCGGCGAGCCCACCATCTTGTATGTGCCCACTTGATCGCCGGTGGTAAGCACGGACCGCGTGCTCACGCCCCCGAGCACGTTCTGCACGTAGGGCGACTGTGAGGAACTGCAACCGGTGATGGTCACCAGATCATTGTCGTTGATGGTCAGCGTATGCGATGCAGTGCCCAGCGATCCCGGGCCGCTGGCCACGGAGAGGTTGAGGATCACGGTCTCCGGCGACTCGATGCTGACGTCGTCCGCGGTGCTCACCAACACGGTCTGCGTTTGCGGGTAGCTGCCGTTCGCGGGAAAGGTCAACTGCACCGGGCCGAATGCAGTGTAGTCACTTCCGCTGATGGCGCTGCCGGTATTGGCATCACGCACGTTCACCACCACATCGGTGGCGGGCGCGGTGCTCATGCTCACACCGATGCCCGCATTCCCCCCCTCGGTGATGTTGCTGGTGCTGGCGGTGAAACCGACGGGCTGCAGGACCTGGCCTCCGGTGGCGGTGAGCGAGAAGTCATCCACGCCCATGCCATCATCGGCTCCTGTCACATTCATATCCACCCAGCGGATGAAGACCGTGGAACCCGGAGCGATGCTGAGCCCGGTGATGTTAGCGTTGATCACGGCGGAATGTTGCACGCTGCCGCTGCCGGTCGCTTGGCCGGGGTTGCCGTAGTCCAAGGCGTCCGCGTCGGTCCACGTACCCGTGCTGAGGGACGTGGCATTGGTACTGTATTGGAAGTCCAACCGATCGACACGACTGGCGGCGCCCACACGCCAGGTCTTTCCGGTATACCCGATCTGCAAAGTGAGGATCGTGTTGCCCGTGTTGTTGAGGAGTTGGAATCCGTACTGGGGTACAACGGAACTGGAGCGCAGCCCCCCGAGGGTGCGGTCCGCGCTCGTTGCGAGTCCGAAATTGTACGTATCGGTTGTGGCCGAACTGCCGGTGCCCGCTGTGATGGTGGTGTTCGCACCAGTGCCCGATTCGCTGAAGGACCAGCCGATGAGCGAAGCACTGATCGCGCCCAGGTCGCCCGCAGCGGGCGAAGCCGTGGCGGTGCCCAGCCCGTTGAAGTCCTGCGTGTAGGTGGAGCCCAGCGTGGTATAGGTATACTGGGCCGAACCCCGCTCCACGAAGGTCAGGCACACAAGGCCGGCGAGCAGCCGGATCGTGAAGGTGGACAGACGCGTACCTGACAGCGGTGGGTGCATGGTCGGTCGGGTTTTCCCTGCGCGGGACCCTAAAGTACCGGATCGAACTTCAACCCTGCGCGCCTTATACGCTCAGCTACCCTTGGTGGCGTACAAGGCCGGCAAAGCAGGCGATGAACCCGATTTTCGAACAGGATCCTGTACGCCCGATGCCGAATATCTACGGCAACTGCTGCGTTCGCACATTGTTGGGCGCCTGCCCCGCCCCGGAGTTCGCATCCGGGGTTGACCCGGGGTGGTGCTGCCTACCCTTACCAGAATGGGATCGCGGTCGAAGACCAAATCATTTCGATGAGCGCGGAAGATGTGGAGAAGATCCTTGTCGGTGGCCAAGAGGATCCATCATGGCGTGTTGGGCGAGCCGTTGGCGATCCAGATCTGGATCTCCCGGATCTCACACGCTGGCAACTGTCCGCCGGATGGTGGCATGGCGTGGTACGCGGGCAAGTGCTGCACTGAACCGGCCAATCGCCCGTTCAATGCCAACGCGTTCACGATGGCCCAATTGGTAAGATCGAGGCCACCTTGCGGGGAAGACCCGCTGTGACATCCGTTGCATTTGAGGGCCAGCAGCGGTGCGATGGTGCCGCCGTAGCTAACGTTCGAAGTGTCGCATCCGCCCACGCACGAATTATTACGTGCGCCCTGGGTGATCCACGTACGCAGGAGTTCGATCTGGCTGCTGGGCAGTGGATCCTTGGGCGGCGGCGGCATGCGGTCGCCCGTTTCCGTGGTGGTGATCTTTTCCATCAGCTCACCTTGATAAGGGTTGCCGGGCACCAACAGTCCGCCATTCATGATCTGTTGGTAGTTGGTCAACACCAGATCGCCAGCGTGGGTGATGCTATTGTGGCAGCTCGTACCTGCACATTGCGCGATGACCAGAGGTAGGATGGCCTGTTGGAAGAATACCGTGTCCGGGTCGCAGACCACTACGGTATCCCCACCGCCAGATCCTCCGTTGTTCGGTGGAAGTTCGGGTGCGACCAAGGGCTCGTGCTGGCAGGTGAGCACGAAGAGTGCGGATACCAAACCCACCAGCATCACTACCAAGGTGGGCTTCTTCAACTGACGGCTCAAGTTGTTTCGCGGCTTCATGCTGATGGATCCTTTTGTATTCATTCCAAGTTACAGACACCACGTGCGTTGTGTACTGATCACGATCAGCTTTCCATTTCGTTCAGCAGGTTCAAGTGATCGGACATGAACACACGTGAAAAAAGGAAATCGTGCACGCTCCTGTTGGCGCGCGACCACGAGCTGATCGAATGGCATGCGGGCTAGGCGGAACCGTTGCGGCCTTGATGCAAGTAGTGCATGATGATCCATGCTATCGCAGCCCGGTGGACCCGACCGCGTAGTCTTAGGCCGCCGACGGCTGATGTCCTTCACGCTCCACGAAGTACATCTCCAATTCGCCCTTGCCCTTGGCCTGCACCTTGCCGCGCGGGGTGAACACGAGACCGGGCGCAGCGTTCACCAAGGCATAGGTCGCCTCGCTGATGTTCACCTGCCCTACCGCACCGGAGGATTCCATGCGGCTCGCCGTGTTAACCGTATCGCCCCAGATGTCGTAGCTGAACTTCTTCACACCCACGATGCCCGCCACCACCGGACCGGTATGGATGCCGATGCGGATCTCGAAGAACGGTTGTCCGGCGGCGATCTTCCGCGCTTTGCCTTCGGCGATGAAGTCGCGCATGGCCAGCGCCACTTGTATGGCATCGGCCGCATGGGTGCTGTTCTCCACCGGCAGCCCACCAGCGGCCATGTAGGCATCGCCGATGGTCTTGATCTTCTCCAGGCCATATTGCCCGCAGAGGCGATCGAAGAAGCTGAAGCACTCGTGCAGGTCGCGCACCAACTGCTCAGGACTTACCAGTTCGCTCATGGCGGTGAAGCCCTTGAAGTCCGTGAAGAGCACGGTCACGTGGTTGATCAGCCTTGCTTCGGCCTCGCCCTTGGCCATCAACTCGTCCGCCACTTCCTTGGGCAGGATGTTCAGGAGCAAGGCCTCGCTCCGGTCCTTCTCCGCCTCGATGATCTTGTTCACTTTTTTCGTGTACCGATACCGATTGAACAGTCCGCCGGCCAGCGCCAGAAGAAGGACACCGGCCGCGATGGTCCCGTTCCGGATCGCCTTTTGTCGTTTGAGTTCCAGTGATCGCAACTCCTGATCCTTCTCCAACAAGGTGATCTGCCCTTCCTTCTTGTCGATCTCGTAGCTCAAGGATTGGGCCTGGAGCTTCTTGTCCATTTCAGCGTTGTACAGCGTGTCCTTTAGATCCGCGGAAAGGCGCAGGTAGGTATAGGCCTTCTTGTACTCATCGGACATCGAGTAATTCTTGGCAAGGCCTTCATAGCTCGACTTCATCTCATAGAGCGCATCGATCCCAACGGCGATCCCTTTGGCTTCCTCGAATTTGGCGATGGCCTCCGGAAAATCACCCTTGTTCTCGTAGGTTTCCGCCAGGCTCAACAGGGACTGGGCCATTTCCAATGGGGCGTCATTGGCCTTGGCAAGTTGGTACGCTTCGGTTTGGTATTGGATCGCCTTTTCGAACTCTTTGCGAACGGAGTAGACTCGCCCGATGCTCTTCAAAGCGAACGGCACATTCCCGGTGGAGGATCGGCGATACGCCTCCAAGGCGATTTCGAAATAGAAGAGCGCGGAATCCGGATGGAAGTACTTTACTGAATCGGCCTTGTTGGCACTGCGAAGGAAGATCTCCCCCAGATTGACCGCACACGTACCGTACGCATCGAAATTCCCAACGGCCTTGCTCAGCGGAAGAGCTCGCTTGAGATACTTGTAGGCCAGGTCCGTACTCGCGTCCTTGTTCAAATAAACGGTCCCGATATTCACCAAGGCCGTCACCGTGCGCAAGGAGTCCTTGCTGGCCTCGGCTGCACGTAGCGATTCCAGGTAATAGTCCAACGCCGATCTGTCGTCGCCACCATTGAAGTACACGGCGCCTATGTTGTTCAGCATGTTGGACACGCCGTTCTGGTCGTTGTTCGCCTTGAAGGTCTCGAGCGCCAGCTTCCAATTCACCAAGGTCTCCACCCAGTCGTTCTGGGTGTAATAGCTCATGCCGATAGCCTTGTAGGCTCGGGCAAGTCCAGGCTTGAATTCGTTCTTCAACGCCAGGTCCTTGGCTTCAACCGCCAGTTTGCGGGCTTGTTCCGCGTCGGTGCGGTAGTACTGGCCGCACAGGGCCACCAAGGTGTATACCCGCGCGGAATCGGGTATCGTGGAACGCAGGACCGCACTCAAACTATCGATCACCTCGTCCTGTCCGGAAACGGACACCGAACAGGTAAGCAGTAGGAATACGAAAACAGACCTGCGCATCCCGCCGAAGATAGTCGTCACAAACGGAAGGG
>JANNYL010000209.1:0-3008 GCA_031410075.1 Flavobacteriales bacterium | reverse complement strand
TGTTGATCCCGATAAGCTGGGACTGTTTTGGTTCAATGCTGGTGGACAATGCGACCGGTTGTTGAAGAGTGCTCCCCGCCGAAGAGCTTGTAGGTGTATAGCCCGTCGGCCAATGCGGCGGTCTGGATGGTGTTCTGCCCGGCAACGGTGCGCTGCTGCAGCACCAAGCGACCGGTGGCGTCGCAGAGTTCGATCCGCCCGTTCGTGGCAGCGGAGACGATGAGGTGTTCGTTGAAAGGTGATGGATAAACCGCACCTGCCGTTCCTTGTTCCTCGCGGATGCCAGCTACGGTGCCGGTGTACTTGATCACCATCACGTCGCGCATCGTGGCCGTGGTGGATGTATAGCCTCCGATGATGAAACCGTCACTGGTGAGCTGTATCCGCGCTGGAACGTCGCTGGTGTCTCCCGGGGCGTTGTAGGTATCGGTCCATAACGCGTCCCCATTGGGTGAAAAGATCACCGTGGTTGCGTTGTAGTTCGGATCCGCGATCGAGCCGCTGTTCGTGTGGCCTGTGACGCACACCTGCCCAAGGTCGTTCACCACTATGTCATCCGCATGATCATCCGCTGTTGCACCAAAGGGTTGTGCCCATTGCTGTGAACCGGATGTGTTGAATTTCACCACCATCATCTGAAGGTCCTGTGCGTTCGAAGGGTCCACATCGCTGGTGGCTGCTACGAAAGCATTTCCATCGGTGTCCACCGCAAGCGCAGCAGCCTGGTCGTCGCCCGATGAATTGTAGAGGGTGGCCCACTGTTGCGTGCCGCCGTTGTCGTACTTCAGCGCGATCACATCGTATGTTGTATCACCTGCCACTTGCGCGCTTGCGGCGATGATGATGTTCTCGTTCGCATCGATCGCCAAACCCGCAGGTTCGTCGTTCCCGTTACCACCGTCGTAGGTGCGCACCCATTGTTGGGTTCCGGAGCCGGTGTACTTGATGGTGAGGACGTCGAAGTCGGATCCGTTCCATGTGCGGCCCGTGATGTACACGTTGCCCGATGGTGCCACCCGCACGAAGGACCCACGGTCCTCGCGCCCTGCCCCACTGTTGTAGCTCACGTTCCAAAGGATGGTTCCGGCGGCGTTCAACTTGGCCGTCCACGCATCATCATCCGGCGCGAAACTTGGATCGCTGTCGATGCGTCCGGTCATGAAGAAGTTGCCCGCGGCATCGCGCACCAGGTCGTACACTTTGTCCGAGCCATTCGCGGGGGTGATCACCATGCGCGTCCATGCCGAATCGCATGTATTGGGATACGAACGGAAGCACGTGATGTTGTTCGACTCCCCGCTATTCTTGCTGAAGCCTGCGAGCACAGGCTCGTTTGCGTTCGTAAGGGAGATACCCTGTGCCTCATCAGGACTGGCCGGGGAAGTGCCGTTGAAGGTGTTCGTGCAAGCGAGCGTTCCGGTGGATGTGAATTTCCAAAGCGCCATGTTGCGGTTCTCCCGGCTTGCAACGGTGTAGCCCGCTGCGTAAATGTTCCCGGATGCGTCCGATGTGATCGCCCGTACGTTCTCGTTGTTGTCCCCAATGCCCGTGACCGTTTGCTGCGATTCTTGCGCGCCGGAAACGCTGTAAACGATGGCGGATGCGTTCCGGTCGTTCGCTGACACATTGTAGCTGCCCAACAGCAAGCAGCCTGTGGGTATCGGTAATACAGCCCTGGCCTCATCGTCCGATCCGCCGGGACCCGCGCTGATCGTACTCCATTCCAGACCACCGTTCGTGGCTGTGTAACTGCGCGTGATCGCGTCGTTCTGAATGGCTGCGGAAGCGTCAGCATCAGTAATGCCGCACACATACACGTGCACACCATCCGTTGCAATGGATGCGGGTAGGTCATCATTCGAAGCACTGCCGTTGTATCGCTGGGCCCAGAGCTGTGCGCCACCTGTGCTGTAGGCCACGGTGGCCACATCGTAATTGATGAAGGGCGTGGCATCGTTATCACTTTGGCCGGTCACATACACGTTCGCCGCGGCATCGATGGCCATGGCGATAGCGCGGTCGTCCTCCACGAAGTCGTAGGACATCTGCCACTGCTCGTTGCCCGCATTGTTGTACTTCACCGTCCACATGTCATCATTGTTGCCGTTATCGCTGCGACCGGTCACGTACACATTCGCGCTGCCATCCAGCACAAGGGCCACGGCGCGGTCACGTCCACCGCGGTCGCCGTATTGGATCCATTGTTGGGTACCACTGCCGTTGTACTTCAGCGTCACGTAGTCGTCGTTGATCCCATTGTCACTGCGACCCGTTACATACAGGTTGCCGTTACCGTCCACATCCAAGCCGGTCGCTCGATCCGTTGCGTTCCCAACACCATCGAACCGCGTTACCCATTGTTCAACACCTTGTGCGTTGTACTTCACCGTGGCATAGTCATCGAACTCAGCGGATCCTGGATCGCCATCGCTCTGGCCCGTTACGATCACATTGCCCAAGCCGTCAACCACCACCGCGTTCGCTTGGTCGTAGCCGTTCGCTACCGGGTTGTTGTAGCTCGTGCTCCAAAGCATCACACTGTTCCCATCGTACTTCACGGTGCGGTAATCCGTTCCATTGCTCAGGCTTTTGGAAAGCCCTGTCACCACCACGTTGCCGGAACCATCAAGGGTGATCGCGGTCACTTCATCAGAGCCGTTCCCTTCGCCGTTCAACTCGTTCTTCCACACGAGCGTGCCTGATGCATTGAGTTTTACGATCAGGTAATCCCGGTCCTGATCACTGTTGGTTACAGAACCGCCGAGGAACAAATTGCCCGCACCATCCCTTACCCCGCAGGTGTAGCGGTCGTTGAAGTCGCCTGTGCCGTTGTTGGTGGCCACCCAATCGCGCGTGATCTGAGCTTGGAGATGAACCACGCCGATGGCGAACACGGTCAGTGCGAATGTTCGGAAGGATCGTAAGCGTGCTCGGTTCATTGGGCCTTGATCTGTTCGTTCGGAATGTGCAGTCCCGCAGGCATCTGGAACATGGGGGTTATGGCAATT
>JANNYL010000208.1:0-3264 GCA_031410075.1 Flavobacteriales bacterium | reverse complement strand
GGCAAGCGTGGCGAAGTGCGAACACGACCTCCGTATCCCGCGCAACAAGGTCTCTTCAACAGGCCTACCGTGGTGAACAATGTGGAGACCCTGGCCTGCGTGCCCTGGGTTGTGAAGCATGGTGGTGCTGCATTCACCAAGCTCGGTTCCGAGAAGAGCAACGGAAGCAAACTGGTGTGCCTGGACAGCGGCTTCAATCGTCCCGGTCTCTATGAAGTGGAATGCGGAACACCGCTCAGCATAGTGATCGATGATCTCGGCCACGGCTTCGCACGCGCAACGAAAGCCTTGCACATCGGCGGGCCGCTCGGTGGCATCGTGCCACTTGTGAAAGTCAACGAACTGAGCATTGACTTCGAGAGCTTCCAGAAGAGCGGATTCTTACTTGGCCATGCAAGCGTGCTCAGCATTCCGCAGGACTACCCGATGATCGATTACCTCGAGCACCTTTTCGAATTCACATCGGTTGAAAGTTGCGGCAAATGTTTTCCGTGCAGGATCGGATCAACACGCGGAAAAGAACTGATCGAAGGTGCACGCATGCATGATCGCAAGATCGATCGCGAGCTGTTCAACGACCTCATCGAGACCATGGAGATCGGTTCATTGTGCGCGCTCGGTGGTGGGCTTCCGCTCGGCGTTCGTAATGCACTGATGTACTTCAACGAGGAGTTGAAGCAGCATTTCAAGAATTGACCGAACCTCCGCAAAGCCGCTACGGCATTGTATAAAAAGAGAAGGGGCCCGACAAGTCGGACCCCTTCGCGGTAAGACGCGAACGCCTTACTTCTTCTTCTTAGCGGCGACCTTTTTCTTTGGTGCTGCTTTCTTGGTAGCCTTCTTAGGGGCTGCCTTCTTCTTTGCTGCTGCTTTCTTAGCCATGATGTAAAAGTTTTGCCAAACGTATCCGTTGTTCCGATTCGAACATCATGTGTGTTGAAAGATGTACGAACCGCACCCTGTTGATATCGTGAACGCGATCTCATCGATGCATCATCATCACATCGATCGATGATGATGCGATGATCATCGAACGTGTTTCTCGTTGACATGAATTCATCAATGTTGATGCATCATCGATCAACGAACGGAATATTCGAAGTGCGCATCGAAGAACGAATGATGATCCTTCAACATCGAGACGAGCGAATACGAATTCGCATCAACGTAAACTTGTCAACACCTATTCAACTTCATGGTAAAGCACATCGCATACTTCGCACTTATCGTTGATGAATACGATCGCGCGATCGAATGGTACAACACCGCACTTGGCTTCGTATTGATCGAAGACACCGCATTGAGCGCGACGAAACGATGGGTAGTGATCGCGCCACCAGGCTCAATAGGTAGCAGCATCCTTCTCGCTCGCGCTGCTTCACCGGAACAAGTCGCGGCGATCGGTAACCAATGTGGTGGTCGCGTATTCCTCTTTCTGCATACCGATGACTTCCACAGGGACCATGCCGCTCTAAAAGCGAAAGGCGTGGAATTCGTTCGCGAACCCGAACAACAACCTTGGGGAATGGTCGCTGTATTCCGCGATCTCTATGGCAACTTGTGGGACCTGATAGAACCGATCACCAAGGACAACTGACGAACGTAGTCGCGATCGTCGCCTTCGGAATATTCCAGTGGATCACTGAATGACTTCCGCCATCCGGGCTTCAACTTGATCCGCTAAAGCCTGGCAGCAGAATTTTCCGTTGCGCACCTTCACCGTTGATTGAAAGATCGCCGACACTTCAATGAACGGCTGCTCATCCGGATGATCCGCACAGGCGAAAGGACCAGCCTGTTCATAGAGCTCTGATAACAACCGGGCCTTCTCGTTCGTGTGCGAAACCACCTCCAGAAAGTCGGGGTTCACGGCGCGATCCATGCCGATGAGTTTGAGTTTGATGATGACAGGGGGCATCGGTGTGTTCAGCAATATTGACCAGCGCACAGAGATACGGCGATCAATTTGGATCGAGCGCGAAGGTGCGATCATTAACCGCGATGTCGTGTTGCTATTCCGCCACCTCCTTCCCCATCGGGTCGATGAAGAACTGCCGACCGTTGAGCATCACGCGCGCCTTGCCCTTGTCGAAGATCTCCGCGTATTCATACTGGATCGGGATCGCCACGTTGCCCAGTTCATCCAGGAAGCCCACCTTCTCATTAATGACCGCCCGCGAGCGCTTCACCTCGGGCTGGTACATGGTGATCTCCGTGTAGACCAAGGGCACCACTTCTTTGCCGTTGAGATCGACGAAGCCGGTCCAATAGATATCGCCTTTCCCCGGGCCTGACCCGGGGTGGGTCACCTGCCAACGCGTCTCGGTGTATGGGTTCACTTGGTCATAGTGCATCGCCGCCACCGTCTTGCCCGCGGTATCGATGATCCGGTAGTGCTCGCCCTCCTTCACCATTGCACGATCATGGTGGAAGGTCTCGGCGAAGTCGTAGGTCATCCCGAAGAGCGCGTTGCCCTCCGGGTCGATGTAGAACCACCGATCGTCGAGCTTCACCATCGCGCGACCGCAGCGGAAGGGTTCGGCGTATTCGTAGCCTTTTGCCGTGGCGAACAAGTTCGTGTCGACCGGCCCATTACCCAGGTCCACGAAGAGGAATGACCGACCGACTTGCACGAGAGCTGTGGATCCGGTGATGTCGTTCACGAGCATGTCGGCGCGCGGCGGGATGATCTCCACTCCCTTCGTGTCGATGATGCCTTCGGCGTATTCGTCGCCCTCACCTCTCGAGACTTTCGCGAAGCCTTCGGCGTTCAGGGTGTCCATCTTCGTGTACTTCATGTCGCGGGTATCAACGGACCGCCCTTGTTCCTGTGCCGGAACCAGGCTACCCATGTCGTTGGCGCAGCCCAAGAGCAGCGCGCTCGCACAGAACATGACAGGGAGCGCGGGTCTCAAGGAATGGGGTTTTCGCTGCAACGAACCTCACGCAGGGCGGGCCTATCTTCGTTATTCACGTCTTCCCGCATGAACACACCCTCCCCTGCATCACGGCTATTGTCTACGCTTGTTCTATGCACGTCAGCAATTGTCGTTCAGGCCCAGTTGGTGTTCATCCCTGATGTGCAGATGCGCGCATGGCTGAATATGGTCATCGATGGCGTGGTGGACGGGGCCGGCTATATGGATAGTGCTCATCCCGGTATTCCGTCGATCACCAACTGCTACACGAATGTGGATTGGGATCCGGTGGACCTCACTGGTCTGGAGTACCTCACTGGAATAGATACCCTGCGCATCACCTTCG
>JANNYL010000207.1:0-15143 GCA_031410075.1 Flavobacteriales bacterium | reverse complement strand
ATTGGGAGCATGCTCCACAGCGCGAGCTTCCAGTTGATGAGGAACATGGCGATCACAATGGCCACAAGCTTCAGAATATCGCCCATGATCATGAGCAGGCCTTGGGAGAATATGTCCTCCACCGTTTCGATGTCGCTGACCACGCGTGTGACCAATGTGCCGATCGGTGTGCGATCGAAGTAGCGGAGCTTGAACCCGATCACGCGTTCGTACAGCTTCTGCCGAAGGTCGAACGTGACATTGAGGCCCAGGCGACTGGTCCAATAGCCTTGGAAGAACTGCACCGCGCCTTCAACCACCAATAGAACCACCACCAGAACAAAAAGGAGCAGCAACAACTCATACGCACCGTGTGAATGCACCCATCCTTGAAGGCCACCGATCGTGCGTTGCACCATGTTCGGGCCATTGTAATCCTCGGTATGTGGGATCGTATCATCGATGACCTCCTGCTGGTGAAGCGTCTCCACCATGTATCCGGACAGGATGGGCCTTATGACACCCAACAGGGATAGTACGATCGTGAGTGAGAAACAGCTCCAGAACAACCCGCGATAAGGGCGAACGAACTCCATCACTCGGCTGAAGAGGCGACGGTCGAACGCTTTGCCTTGGGCTTTTGGTGCTTCGCTCATGGTCGTTCCTGCGGAATAGGGTCGAGTACTTCCGAAGACGATCCTTCTGGAGCCGTTCGCGGAATGAACGGATACACCACGTCGGCCAAATAAAGTCCGCGCGCCGAAGCACTTCGCCCTGCCATACTTCGGTCACGCGCATCCAACACCACCTGCATGTGCGACGGTGGTTGCAAGCCGCGACCAATGTTCACGCAAGTACCCACGATCGCGCGCACCATGTTCCGCAGGAAACGATCCGCACGGATGGTGAACTGGTATCCGATCGGTGTGCTCTCCCAATGCGCCAACCGGACGTCGCAGATCGCTGTACGATTGTCGCTGCCCGTCCGCTGGAAACTCGTGAAATCCTGTTTGCCGATCAAGCACGCGCAAGCCTCGTTCATGGCATCCACCAACAATGGCGGCTTCAACAAATGCGATCTATCGGTGAGGAATGGATCCTTGTGCCGATGGATCCGGTAGATATAGCCGCGCTCGATGGCACCGAAACGCGCATGTGCATCATCGGATACTGAGATGATCCGCTTCACAGCGATGCTTTCCGGCAGTATCCCGTTCAAACTGTGCAAGAAGCGATCGCCCAATGGCTTGTCACTGGGTCCGTCGAAGTGCAGAAAGTATTTGGACGCATGAACACCTGTATCCGTGCGTCCACATCCTACCACCACCACTTTCTCCTGGTGCAACGCGAATCGCAAAGCACGCTCAACTTCAGCCTGCACACTGGGCGCGTTAGGCTGGATCTGCCAGCCGCGATAGGGTGTGCCGTCGTAAGCGATCTCCAGGAAGTAGCGTGGTTTGATCTCCACTCGTGCATGTGCTCAGGTGCCCATGCGAACATGTGCCCATGGCGGGGCGCGAAAGTAGAGCGGTCCGACAAGCAGACAACTTGAAGCAATTCAAGCCAGCATTACTGTACGACCAACTTTATACGATCGTTGTCGACAGAAACAACATATAGCCCAGCTGAAAGGTTGGGAAGTCGAACCTTGGTGATCTGTCCGTCCAGTTCACCGGACGCAACCGAGACGCCTCGAAGATCCGTGACCCAGTATGGACCTGCCATCAGAGATGATTCGATCGTGAATTCATCCGTGCAGGGATCAGGATACACTCGCATTACCCCTGAAGGCTCCTCGGATATACCTACGATGGAACTCCAGCACCATGAGTCTTCGTTGCCAAGGCTGTCAGCATAGACACCACAAAAGCTGTTCATTTCATAATAGTTTTCGAACGGACATTGCAATCGATGCAACGGCCCATGGATGCTCCCCATTCCCACGATCCATTGCTCAGAGCCGCCCAATAGGGTGAATCGCCTTCTTGGATGGCCATCGATCAGAACAGTGTCGATGGCGTCAACAAATACAGGATAATCCCCTTCGATATCCATGTAAGCCGTATCGCCAACATCAAGACCAAAATCATAAAGGACTATGGCCGAGGTATCCTGTAACTGAGGACAGTATCCATCATAATTCGCTAAGTAGCGATACATCACACGCTGACCATCAACAGCTACCCATCCGACCTGCCCCACACCCGAAACATTCATCGACCTCCACGTCAGCCCCATCAACGTATCCGTTGGTTCTACTTCAAGCTGAAAGTCCATCGGGAAGTACTCGAAAGTCATATTGGTCCCATCCCAATAGAAGTGCACATCCATGGTAAACCATTCACCATAAACCGTTGGGAATACGGCCTCCGTTTGAGCCGAGCAGATCGACGAAACCAACAACAGACCAAAAGGGGCATAGGAACTCTTCATAGTGCGGAAGTCAGCTTCACTCAATAAGGTTGTTTGATCGCATACCACTATGGTACAAGGCATACATATCCAAAGCCACGTACTTTTTGTGCATTGTGATGTGAAGGTAATCTGGATCAAGATCATCTTCATTGTCCATTGAAACGCATCGGCCTCCTCTCCGACACCCACGCCTGGCTGCGGATTCAGCGTTCGATAGTTAAGGTGATCCGCTGGTCGCCGACAAGCATCGTATAGAAACCCGATGCAAAAGAGGAAAGTTGGAAGTGTTCGCGCCCACTGGTCAAGCGGCCAGCGTCGATCACACGACCAAAGCCGTCGATGATCATGTATTTCTGACCCGGAATTCCTCCTTCCAGTACGAAGGAACCGTTGTTCGGAACAGGGAACACTCGAAGTACAGGTTCCTTGCAAACAGCGATCCCGGTGGGCATTTCGTCACAGAAAAAATAAAGCTGTTGTGTTGAATCGATATAGTCCGCACAGAAGTAATATTCAGGCAGAGCGCATTCTCCAAGTGTGGTCCAAAATGGCCTGAACAGCCCTTGGATACTGCCAATCCCCTGTATCCATTGGTCTCCATTGCTGATGAGAAGGCGCTTCCGAGGGCGTTCACTCAAGTAGACGGTGTCTATCTGGCTCACCACGGCAAAGGGATAGAACTCCAGATCAGCATAGGCTGTATCACCGACAGCGAGATCGAAGTCATACAGTTCAACAATGGTGTCCGAAGGAATGAGATGATCGAGGGAGGTTCCGATCCTACGGAACATGATCCGTTGGCCATCCACAGCAATGCGGCCGACCTCCGATCCATTGTCCAAAAGGCGTCCCCACTCCAAACCGAATTCACTCACCGGTTGATACATTTCAAATTCATAGCTGCTTTCATGAAAGATCAACCCATACACCCCATCCATACAAGGCCAAATCTCAGTTGCATTGGCCCATAGATTCGGGAAGACAACATCGTTCTGTGCCTCACACGTCAACGCACCCAACAGCAATACGGGGAGAAGACGTTCTCGCATAATGTTGTGAAGGTAGACGGGATCAAGATCATCTTCGCTGCCCCTTGAAACGCATCGGCCTCCTATCTGACACCCACGGCTGGCTCGATCCGCGTATTCGTGAGCACTTTGCTGCGTGCGACGAGATCTGGCACGCTGGGGATATCGGCGGCTTGCATGTGACCGATGAACTCTCCAAGTGGAAACCGCTTCGAGCCGTGTACGGCAATATCGATGATGCCGCTGCCCGTAAAACCCATCCTGAGCACCAGCGCTTCACACTGGAGGAGGTGAATGTCTGGATCACGCACATCGGCGGCAGGCCACCCGGCTATGATCGAAATGTGATCAGCGAATTACGTGCGAACCCTCCCACCCTGTTCATCTGCGGCCACTCACACATCTGCATGGTGAAGTTCGATGACCGGTTGAAGACCTTGTACATGAATCCCGGTGCTGCGGGCAAGCACGGCTTTCATCACGTTAGGACGGTGCTGCGATTCACGCTCGAGAACAGTAAGCTCAAGGACTTGGAGGTGGTGGAATTGGGAGCAAGGGCGACCGTCTAGTGTGCGAACCACTAAGTTCGTTAACCATCTCCGCCCCCCTTTCTCCTTCCTGCGGCGTTGGAACATTTCGTCGTAGCGCCTGCTACGCCGCGCATGTTCCGCCTTGCATGAAGAAGAAATGAAGGCAGATCTTTAGTCAACCTACTTAGTGGTTAGCACACTAGTGATCGGGTCCATCGGGAGTCCCCAGACCTTAGGTGCGGCTAACGCAACCGATCCATGCTTTTGACCAATTTCTCATCTGCCCGAATGCCACGCTCTGCCAACCAGCAGAACAGGACAGCAGCCAACGGCAGAAAAAAGCCAGGGAGCATCGAATAGCTCACACTCACGGAAGTGCCGAGATAGCTCGCCAGCGACTGGTGTACGAACACCTGCCCGACAAAGCCACCCAGGATCACCATGAAAACGCCACGAACAATGCGCATTTGGCGAGGTCGGTTGGTGTAAAAGAAGATCACCCCGATCAGTGCTGCTGATATGACAGCGTAGAGCCAGTTGAAGGGCACCGTCAGGTCGAAATCAGGCACGCGCACGCCGAGTTCATTGTACAGGGCATCGGTGCGGAACATGAAGTGTCTAGCATCGGGTTTTACAGTGTATTCCACCAGCGGCATCACGAAGGTGAGCCCCATGCAAAGGGCAGCGAGCAGGAGGAAAATGGATTGTTTGCGTTGGATCATGGTCGTTGGGGTCCGCGAATATGCATTGCGAGGGGGTGTTGTGGGATCGGAACAAGCAGCTATCATTGCATCCTCCCCGAGCACTTCGGGTCAAGATCATCTCCGCTGATGCACTTTGTGTCAGCATCCCTACCGAACATTTCGAGCAACGAACGAGGCCACACGGCTTCTACCGACCACAGGGTCGTTTTCAACCGAACATATTTCGCATGCAGGACAAGGCATCGTTGGAGAGCATGAAGCTCACCGAACTCAAAGAGATCGCGAAGAAGCTCAACATCAAGAAGAGCGACACGCTTCGAAAGCAGGACCTGATCGCTCGCATCCTGGAAGTGCAGGGGGCGAAGTCCGAAAAACCTTCAGCAAGTGAACGTATGGATGCCGACGACATGGCAGCCATGGCGATCGCTGACGAGACCGAGCCGGTGACGGATCCGGAGCCCGAAGAAGCGGATGAGGACGACGATGATGAGGAGGACGGTGAAGATGGCGAGGAGGATGACGACAACGAAGAGGATGGTGAGGAAGAGGAAGGAACTCCGGGAAAAGAGGCAACTCCGTCGATAACGGCGAGCACCAGCGCACCCGTTGACGCGCGGAAAGATGATCGCACCGAACCACGGGATCGCAACGATCGGCGTGAACGCATACCCCGGCCACCGAATGACCGGCGGCCTTCGCCTGCAGAAGGGAACCCGCAAGGACCACAGCAAGGGCAGCCAGGAGAAAGGCCCAATGATCCGCGGTCCGGAGATCCTTTCCGTGATCAGCAGGACCGGCGGGAAAATGCCGGCGGTCGGCCTGGTGACCGACGAGATGACCGTCGAGACCAGCCTCGCGGCGATCGCCCGAACGATGGCCCACGCCCGGATCAGAATCGCCCAGAGAACCAGCGTCAGGATCAGCCTCGCGATCAACAGCGGAACGATCAACCACGTGATCAGAACCGCGATCAACAGCGCAACGACCAAGGTCCGCGCAATGACCGTGATCAGCCACGGAACGATCAACCACGCCAGCCACAGCGTGAACAGACACCGCAGTACAATTTCGATGCGTTCATTGAATGTGACGGCGTTCTGGAAGTGATGCCGGAAGGCTATGGCTTCCTGCGAAGCAGTGACTACAATTATTTGGCCTCGCCCGATGATGTGTACGTTTCCCAGCAGCAGATCAAAGCGGCCGGCCTGAAGCTCGGTGATACCGTAAGCGGCTATGTAAGGCCACCGCGCCACGACGACAAGTTCTTCCCGCTCGTGAAGATCGACCGCATCAATGGTCGTGATCCGGAATGGGTGCGAGATCGAGTGCCGTTCAAATTCCTCACCCCACTGTTCCCGAACGAGAAGTTCGACCTCACCACCAAAGGCGGAAACCTCAGCACGCGTGTGTTGGACCTCTTCGCTCCCATCGGAAAAGGCCAACGCGGCCTCATCGTTGCGCAACCAAAAACCGGTAAGACGATCCTGTTGAAGGATGTTGCGAACGCGATCGCGGCAAACCATCCGGAAGTGTACCTCATTGTACTTCTCGTTGACGAGCGCCCGGAGGAGGTGACCGATATGGCCCGAAGCGTGCGCGCTGAAGTGGTTGCCAGCACGTTCGATGAACCGGCTACGCGCCACGTAGCTGTGGCCAGCATGGTGTTGGAAAAAGCCAAGTGCCTTACCGAATGCGGTCACGATGTGGTGATCCTGCTCGACTCGATCACGCGCCTGGCCCGCGCATACAACACCGTGCAACCTGCCAGTGGCAAGATCCTGAGCGGTGGTGTTGACGCGAACGCCCTGCACAAGCCGAAGCGCTTCTTCGGTGCAGCTCGAAAGATCGAGAACGGTGGAAGTCTCACCATCCTCGCAACGGCGCTCACCGAGACCGGCAGCAAAATGGACGAGGTGATCTTCGAGGAATTCAAGGGCACGGGCAACATGGAGTTGCAGCTCGATCGGAAGATCAGCAATCGCCGCATCTTCCCCTCTATCGACATCCTCGCATCCGGCACTCGCCGTGATGACCTCCTGCATCACAAGGACGTTCTACAACGTACTTGGGTCCTTCGCAAACACCTTGCGGATATGAATCCCGTGGAAGCCATGGAATTCGTGAAGGGCCGAATGGAAGGCACGAAGAGCAATGAAGAATTCCTGGTCTCGATGAATGGCTGATGACCAGATGGTCGTCGTCCCCAATGCTCGATCACGCGAAGTAGTTACGGCATGAGACTCTCGTTGATCTTCATTGCTTTCGCGATCGCACTGCGGGTCGGCTTCTTCTATGCCGATATCGAGTTGGAAGGATTCACCTTCGGATTCGTTCTGATGGGAATGCTCGTGCTCTTGGCATTCATCAGCGGACACCAACTCCTGGGCGAAGAACCGAATGCCCCTTTACCCGATCTGTTCCGTGTAGGTCTTCGATCAACCGCACTCTTTGCGCTGCTATACGCACTTTTCGTCTACGCCTTCTTCAAACTCCTGAACACGGCGGAGTTCCCGATGCGCATCAACGAGTTGGTTCGGGAAGCCA
Organism: Flavobacteriales bacterium; assembly: GCA_031410075.1. GTDB lineage: Bacteria > Bacteroidota > Bacteroidia > Flavobacteriales_F > PHOS-HE28 > PHOS-HE28. The sequence goes on along the minus strand of JANNYL010000207.1, from coordinate 7,943 downwards.
TGGCCACCGGCCAAGAGGAAACCGCTGTGAGAGCCCGGCTCGAGTCGTTCTTCAATCCTGGCAAATACGCCATGCTCTCGTTCTTCGGACTGCTGAGCTTGGGCGCTGTGAACGCGTTGTTCTTCGCGATCATTCACCACAAGTTCTTGCGAAGGTTCAGGGCTTCTTCATAGAGGCTCACGCGGAGGCGCGGAGTAGCTCAAATGCAGCCTAGCGTTCTCTGCGCCTCCGCGTCTCCGCGTGAGAAAAAGAACCGCTAGGCGATGTAGGCCTCTGCCGTGGCTTGCAGGTCGATCCCGCCGAAGTTGCCGCTGCTCATCATCAGCAGTACGCCCTGTTCACCGGTGTACTCACGCACCGCGCCCATCACGGCGATCGGATCGTTCAGCACTTGCAGGTCGGTACGCCCAAATGCTTTATGGATGCGCTCAGGTGGCACGGGAGGCAATCGCTTCAGCTGCACCGCATGCGGGTCGTAGAACACGATCGCATCATCGGCGCCTGCCATGCAACCATCATACTGGTCCAGAAATCCTTCGCTCAAACTGCTGTACGTGTGCAATTCCATGCACGCGGTGATGCGTCGATCGGGGAACTGCTCCCGAACAGCATCCACTGTTGCCTTCAACTTGCTCGGAGAATGGGCGAAATCCTTGAACACCACTTTTCGGCCGCTCTCTGCCAGCTTTTCCAACCGCTTGGCCGCGCCGTGGAAAGAGCCGATCGCCTCATAGAACACTCTGTCGCTGATGCCCAGTTGATGGCACACGTGCCGCGCTCCTTCCAAATTCATCAGGTTGTGGCGACCGAACACTTGCAGGGGCACCTCACCTTGACCGGTCAACAACACGGTAAGCCCATCGCGGATCTCATGCTTCGGCACGCCGTATGGGATCTTGATGCTGCCTCCCTTGTCTTCGAGAGCGAGCTTCTTCACCTCGGGATCCTCGTCGCAATAGATCAATTTGCCACCCGGTTCGATCACGTCGATGAACTTTCGGAATTGCTCCACGTAGCTCTCGAAGGTCTTGAACACATTGATGTGGTCCCACGCGATCCCGCTGATCAACGCGATATCCGGCTTGTACAAGTGGAATTTCGGGACCGGGTCCAATGCTGATGCCAGATACTCATCACCCTCGATCACCGCTACCTGGCTGTTGGGGCTCAAGCGCACCATGCAATCGAAGCCGTCCAACTGCGCACCCACGAGGTAATCGAAGTCGCTCTTCGCATGGCGCAGCACGTGTACGATCATGCTTGTGATGGTCGTCTTGCCGTGGCTTCCGCCGATCACTACGCGCGTCTTGCTTTTCGTTTGCTCGTAGAAATAGCCGGGGTAGCTGTACACCGGGATGCCCAATTCCTGCGCTCGCTTCAGTTCCGGATTGTCGATACGCGCGTGCATGCCGAGGATCACCGCTTGAAGGTCGTTTGGCATTTCTTCCGGAAACCATCCGAGTTTGGCAGGGAGCAAGTTCAGTCGCTCCAATCGGCTGCGGCTGGGTTCGAAGATCTCGTCGTCGCTGCCGGTTACGTCGTATCTCTTCTGGTGCAAGGCAATGGCCAGGTTGTGCATGGCGCTGCCGCCGATAGCGATGAAGTGGACGCGAGGCTGGGACATGTGATCATGTGGTCCTATGGACATGTGCCCATGGACCGTGGGCAAAGCTGCAACTGCATTGGAACATGATCAAAGGGGAACAAGCGAAGTGTCCACGAGAAGATGTCAAAAGAGCCTCCTGATCGACCTCAATGTCCGGAGCCGAGGGGAATGGCCACGCCGAGAGCCAGGCATAACCCACCGTCAAAATAATTGTCGGTCGCAGAGTATGTTATTGCGGGTACGTAAGGGTTGGTCTCCGTTACTTCAGGCCTTCGGATGAACCATGCATAGCCACCACGGATAACAAGGCGTACGGTCCTAACGTGTGCTGCAGCCACTAGCCCGAATTTGAGCATCATGCCCTCTCCGATCGTCTTCGTGTATCTCCCATTTTCTGTGTCCTCACTTCCCAGTGTATAGGTCCAATAGCCGAAACCCCTCAGTTCAGTTATTCCTCTGTAACCCAGGTGTACTTCGCTTCCGAGCGAGACATTCATGCCTTCCGCTCTGCCGATCCCAACTGCTGGACAAACCGTGATCGACCGAAAGATCGGAATACCCGCTCCAACCCCGATCGTGCCGGCTGGGGTGCTCACTCCGCACATGAGTTCCAACCATGGCTTTGTGGCCTTCTCTTCCGCGACCTGCTGAGCACTGCACGCGGACAGCGAACAACTGGACAGCAGGATGATGAGCCAACGCTCCATACATCTAATGTACAAGGCCTGAAGACCCGCATCTTCACCTCCTTAAACGTCTACCCTCTTGACACCGGCTGCTTCAAGTTCGACGACCATGTGACGCGAGCAGCAAGTCTTGGCCATCTCGATGGCTGCAAGACCTCAGGGTTTCTCGAGCACCATCTTCCCATTGCGCAATACAGCGATCGGTGTTCCGTGCATCCGAGCGGTACTTCGCGCCGCCTTCGCTGCGCGGCGAAGGGCCCGGCCCACCGCCTCCACGAAAGAATCATGCCCAGCCTTTGTGCGCTTACTTGCCATTGGATCCTTCAATGAGCTTCGTGGAACTTCCGGTGTTGTCATAGACCGCCCAAATGTCCGCAAGAACCTTGTACGACGCTCCGAAGTTACGCCAACCCCGTTCGAACCGTCGTCGCACGTCCGCTTCTGGTACGTCATGCCCGCCTTGCTTTACGCGGAAAGCGATCCGCCTCAAAGCGACTTCGACATCAGACAGTTTCAAGAAGACGATCTCAACGCGGTAACCGCTCTTCTTCCAGCGCTTCAACCGTCCGAGATACGTGGCTCCGCTCATGGTGGTCTCGAACGCGAAGTCCTTGCGCTCACCAGCAAGTCGATCCAATTCTTTCAGCAGGATACGCGCAGCTGCCACTTGTGCTGCCGGTGGGTCCAAGGGCGATAGCCCGGCGGCGATCAGGTCGGCGTTCACGAAGTTCATGATGCCCGCATCCTTCGGCAAGAACTCCCGGGCGAATGTGGTCTTCCCGGCCCCGTTCGGACCGGCGATCACAATGCAACGCGGGCGCGCCTTCGCCATCGAACAAGGATACGATGAACGAAGGCATCCACCATCTTCGCCCCATGAACCTCTATCCCATCGACACCGGCTTCTTCAAACTCGACGGCGGCGCCATGTTCGGCGTGGTGCCCAAATCCCTATGGAGCAAGCACCACCCGCCCGATGAGAAGAACCTCTGTACCTGGGCGATGCGCTGTCTTCTGGTGGAAACAGATGGCCACTTGATCCTCATCGACAATGGCATCGGCAATAAGCAGGACGCGCGCTTCTTCAGCCATTACGATCTGCATGGAGACGACACGCTGGACAAGTCACTTGCGAAGCACGGCTTCTCGCTGGACGATATCACCGACATGTTCCTTACACACCTCCACTTCGATCATTGTGGCGGAAGTATCGTGCGCAAGGGTGAGGGCTTCGCTCCCGCGTTCAAGAACGCAACGTACTGGAGCAACCCGCACCACTGGGAGTGGGCGACCAAACCCAATCCGCGGGAAAAGGCCAGCTTTCTAATGGAGAACATCCTACCGATACAAGAAAGCGGGCAGCTAAAATTCGTGGACATCACCCCCAGCCCCTCTCCCGAGGAGAGGGGAGCACATCCTCCAAACACATTCATCAAGGAGCTTTTCCCTGGGTTCGACGTGTTGCTGGTGAACGGCCACACCGACGCGATGATGATCCCGCATATCCGATACAACGGGCACACGGTGGTGTTCATGGCGGATCTTCTACCGAGCGTACACCACGTGCCGCTTCCATGGGTAATGGCATACGACACCCGGCCACTGCTCACAATGCAAGAGAAAGCCACGTTCCTGACACAAGCTGCCGACGAGCGTTTCGTGCTGTTCTTCGAGCACGACAATGTGAACCAATGTGGCACGTTGGAACGCACTGAAAAAGGAGTTCGCTTGGCCGGCACCATGCCGCTCACCGAGTTGGGTTGATCACCACAACTTCCAACCGAACACGCTGATGGTCGAATACGGGATCCCTACATAGGTCGCGTTATCCCGTTCTTCAACGGGGAACACCTGCACTTTGCTGGTAGCACCGAATTTGTTCTCGCCGGTAACCGGATCGAAGTGCATTCGGTGGAACGGGCAAACGATGTAGCCCTCATCGCACCAGCCCCCTTCGAAGCTTCTCCCTTGGTGAGGGCAAATGTCCAGGAGCGCACGCAACACGCCGTCAACGCGCACAAAAACGATCGGTCGCTTGGCCACAACAACACGCGCAATAGCACCATTCTTCAAGATCGAAAGTCGTTCGTCTTCCGCTCTTTTCCACCGTATCGCTTGTATGATCATCCGTCAGCGAACATACGCGCCACTGAGCCGCACATCATGAAATAGCACTTCATGTTCGCGACACCAGCGCCGCAGGAATGCTCGGCTCTTCGCGGTGATCGCCGGCCCGATCACAAAACCATCTGCCGGATGGAAGCGTTCGTTCAATAGAGCGATATCATAGCGCCCTTCGGTACTGAGCACCAGCACGGTTGGTATCGCTCCACTCCCACTATCGGGCAGCATTGTGTTGGCGTGGACGATCATGGCGTGGACGTCGCCCACGTTGATCCGCTCGGGTATTCCATCTACCGTGTCCACCTTTAGTGCACCCATACTTCGCTCATGCTGTGTGATCTTGCGGTTCGTCCATTGATCCAGGGTATCAACGAAAACCGTCAGTGTTCGGCCACTTTCAGCCGCGCATGCCAGGTGGTCCTTTTCGTCGTAGATCACGAAGCGTTGATCCGAATTCCTATCGTGCGCATTCCATCCCCAGGAGATCAGTAACGCGAGGACCAAGCCGATAGTGCCTGTTCGCGCCCAATGCCAACGCTCGAAGAACCAGCCCGCAGCCAGCAGCACCAACAAATAGGATCCGGCGCATTGCCATGCATCAAACCGCACAGCCGGATAAGCGCCGGGCAAATGCGCGAAGCCATCAGAAATAACCCCGATGGCCTTGAGCAACCCTTGCATGAGCCACGTGATCCACTCACCGAGGAACGGCACTCGATGAACGAGAAGTAGCACCGCACCTCCATACACACCCAATGCGACCAGTCCAACGATGATCAAATTGGCTGGCAGGAACCAAACGGGAAATGCCTTGAACGCATACAGCGCGAGCGGGGTGGTGAAGGATTGAGCGGCAAGGCTCACAGAGAACAAGGACCAGAAGTACCTGAACACCACGTTCGGTGGAGCCCATAAATTCATCAACGGCGTGTAGAACATGGCAATGCCCAAGACCGCGAGGAAGGAAAGCTGGAAACTCAACTGCCAGATCATGAGCGGATCCCAAAGCACCAACAGGAAAGCCGCGCTGGCCAAACTGTTCACGGGTTCAGTGCGGCGCCCGATCATGTCGGAAAAACAGAACAGTGTGAAGGTGACCGTTGCACGGAGAACACTGGGTGTTGCACCCGTAAGACCTGCATAGAACCAGAGCACCAGCAGGATCACCAAAGACCGGCTGATCCTTGCTCTTCTCGTTTCGCCGAACCGACTGAACCCGAACAACAGCACGCCATAGATCAACGCCACATGGCTGCCGCTTACAGCCAACACGTGCATGGTGCCGCTGCGCACGAAGGCGCTCTTTTGATCCGTATCCAACTCGTCCCGTATGCCGAGGAGAATGGCTTTCACCATTCCTCGTTCGCGAGCACCCAAGCTCGAATTGCGCAGCCACTGGGTGATCCGTTGACGAGACCCTTCGAACATCGCCGTCCATCCCCCTTGCTTCTTGAATACGCGCCACTTCCCCACCGGCGCGAAGCACTGATGATAGACCCCATACGATGCCGCCCATGTCCGTTGATCGAATCCACCGGGGTCAGCAACGCGTTCGATCGTATCCGCTCTCGCCAGAATCAGGAGATCATCTCCAACGGAAGGAATGATCGAGCTGCTATCCTTGAGCAAGGTCAATAGCATTTTTCCTTGCATAGCTTGTGCACCAGAGCTATCCAGAACAGCGTTCGCATCAGCCCAAATGCGTATTGTGCGCTCGCTCTCCGAGATCACTTCCCCCACATCCATTTGCCACCCATTGGCATCGGCTCGAGCCGCAGCGATATCACGATCACCATGGTCACTTGTGCGCAACTGGTGCCAGAAAATACCGAACACGAACAAACTTGGCATTAGCGACACACCTCGCCACCAGCGACGCTCGAAACTCCGCTCCCAATAGGTGAGGGCGCACCACCCAAGGAACATCAACAATGCGACGGATCCCGAAACGATCAGATCGACATCAATGAATGACCCGAGCATCACACCACCCAGAAAACAAAGCGCCAACCGGATCATCGGTGCGCGGGTAACCGTATCGCGGAAGCTCGCTTTCATGCCTTTCACAGTGAACCACTATCACAATTCCGTCGTGCCTTGAGCACCTCACCCTTTCCCTCTCCCAAGGAGAGGGAGGGATGAATTGTGATCATGGTCCGATGAACGATACAGCCGACCACGGCGGACCTTGGGAGCGGCAAGGGATCCGACGGTATTATGCGAATCTAACCGAGAGCTCGGTTCACAGCACCTGCAGCACCAAGCACTTCAAGTACAGCGTCTCCGGGATCGCCCAGTGGTAAGGATGGTCCGGGGGTTGTGTGCCACAGTACACCTCGCGCACCTCGCGGTACGCATCCCGTGCTGCGCTCATCACCATGTCGCGGAACAGATCGGGCGTCATGTGCTGGCTGCATGAGCAGGTCACCAGGAAACCACCCGGTGGCAGGCATTTCATTGCTCGCAAATTGATCTCCTTGTAACCACGCGTGGCGCCATCCATCGCCCCACGACTTTTCGCGAACGAAGGCGGATCCAGGACGATCACATCCCATTGCATTCCGCGCTTATCGGCATCGGCCAAATAGTCGAACACGTTGGCGGCTTTGAACACACATCGCTTTTCCAACCCGTTCAGTGAAGCATTCGCCCGGGCAGCGGAAATAGCTTCTTCACTGATGTCCAAAGCCAGCACTTCCTTGGCACCATACTTCGCCGCGTGCAGTGCGAACCCCCCCGTGTGCGTGAAGCAATCGAGCACACGCGCTTGGTGGCTGATGCGCGTCATGGCCGCATGATTGAGGCGCTGATCGAGAAAGTGACCGGTCTTCTGCCCGCCGGCTACATCCACCGTCATCTTCAACCCGTTCTCTTCGATCTCCAACTTCGTTTCGAACGGTTCACCGATGAAACCTGTGCGCAGTTCCAGCCCTTCTTTCTCCCGCACGGGTGCATCGTTACGCTCGTAGATGCCGCGCGGCTTCAACACCTCGTGCAGCGCTTGCACAATGTCGTCCTTGCGCATATCCATGCCCAGCGCCATGGTCTGCAGCACCAGCACATCGGTGAATTTGTCCACCACCAAACCGGGCAGTCCATCGGCCTCGCCGAACACGACACGGCAGCTATCCGTATTGCCCATGCGCTTGCGGTAGCTCCACGCCGCTTCGATCTTCCGCTTGAAGAACGCCGCATCGATCGGCTCGTCCAAGTCCTTGGTGATCATCCGCGCGCGGATCTTCGACTTGGGGTTGAAGTACGCCTGGCCCAACGGCCCTTTCTTCACATCGAAGACCTGCACGATGCCACCGGCTTCAGGCCTGCCTTCGAAGCGTAGCACTTGGTTGTCGAATACCCACGGATGTCCTTGGCGGATCCGTTGGCGGGTGTCGTCGATGTAGAGGCGGTCGCGCATGGGCCGCGAAGGTGGTGAAGGGGCGGGGAACGTTCGCCGGAAGTTCCACTAGCTCGCCTTTTGTGAGCACTTCAGGGTCCCGTGACTTTCGTATGCACACATCCTCTTGCGG
>JANNYL010000206.1:0-9868 GCA_031410075.1 Flavobacteriales bacterium | reverse complement strand
GCCATGGGTGAGCAATTTGGCATGTGGCGCAGTAGCCAGCAAATGGTGCATGAAAGGGGTACGAGCCTGCGCAATGGCATCGCTGTGATCGCCGGCGCCAAGGCCCCAGCCATCGAGTATGATCAGTGCGACTTTGCGGGTTGTTCTCACGTTGCGGGAAAAGTGGCCACGAAAATAGATCCGCGTGGAGCCCGATGCCGATGTTCGATGTGTCCACCCAGCATGGTTGTCAAGCGGTGAACTATGTATAGCCCCAAACCAGTGCCTTTTGTTCCGCGTGTTTCTTCGCGCCCACCCCGGTGGAATTTGCGGAAGATCAGCGCTCGCTCCGCTTCTGGAACTCCGCTCCCTTCATCACGTACCAGGAGTTCGACCCGACCGGCAACCACCTTCAGCTCAAGCTCCACTGTGCTTCCCGGAGGTGAATACTTGCAGGCGTTCTCCAATAGGTTCTCCGCAATGGAACGAAAGGCATTCGCATCCGTAGCCATCATCAATGTGGCAGGCACTTCGATCAGAAGTTCGTGACCAACTCCATATGTGGCCCGGCCGTTGGCGTGCACCGAGCGGGAGATCGCCGCGACATCCACGGGCTGGCGTACAAGCGGCGCAATGGTCGTTTCCAACCGCGTCGCCAGCAAGATCTTCTCGGTTAGTGCGTGCAGTCGGTCGATCTCCGTACGTGCATTTCCAGAGAGTACCTCGCGCTGTGCACTATCCAGATCCGTGCGTTCGAGGGTTTGGAAATGCAGTTTCAACCCTGCGATGGGCGTTCGTAGCTCGTGGCTAGCCGCCAGCAAGAAATCGCGCTGCTGCCGGGCCAAGGTCAGTTCGTGTTTCACTGTCCGGAAAATGATCCACAAGGCCAGAAGGATGAGTAGCAAAAAGACACCTCCTTCGCCAAGTACCATCCAAAAGGTCCTTTGCGGCAGGCGAATGGGTATTTCGGGTGTTACGCCTTCTTGCAGTAACTGCTGTTGTAAACCGAATATCTCCTGGTCTTTGCTGATAAGCAGCCATGCCCACCAGACGAATTGCAGGACAATGTATATGGCCACCAGCCCGAACAGAAGTAAGGGAATGTTCGCTGTGCGGGAAGTGTTTCGGTCGCTCAACTCGTGCATATCACCCAAAAGTATGAGGGTGGACTTGGTTGGTGCGATTATCTTGCCCGCGTTCAGATCACATGGACCAACCCGGAGCCGAAGCGTACATTCTGGGAAAGCTCCGTCACGGGCTTCCTGCCTTTCGTACGTACCACTGTTTTTCCCACACCTTGGACGTTTATCGAACGGCCGTGGAGATCGCTGTGGCCGAAGGGGTCGAAGGCGAAAGGCTGGACTTGCTGCGCACAGCTGCTTTGTATCACGATGCCGGATTTCTGATCCAGGATAAGGATCATGAAGAGGGTAGTTGCCTGCTGGCCAGTGAAGCTTTGCCGAAATTCGGGTACACTCTTTCGCAAGTGGATGCCGTGTGTGAAATGGTGCGGGCCACAAAAGTGCCACAGCAACCGCGGAACAAGTTGAGCCGGATCCTGTGCGATGCTGATCTGGACTACCTCGGTCGCCCGGATTTCTTTCGCATCGGTGCCACACTTTTCACGGAATTCAAGCATTACGCAGTGGTGAAAACCGAGCGCGAATGGAACGAGCTACAGGTGCGGTTCCTTAGCAAGCACAGGTATTTCACAGCTCACAGCAAGAGGGTTCGTCAACCTGTGAAGCAATTGCACCTGGCTGCGGTAAAGGAGTGGTTGGAGCGGGATGCGGAGGGCATGGCTGCGCACTGAGGGGCCTAGCGGAACCGTTGGATCTTTTGCCGATCAACGTTGTATCTCAACGACCAATCCACCTTCCACCACCGCAACGGGGAACGATCGCAGCGGTTTGGTCGCAGGGCCTTCTTCCACATCTCCTATCAAGCTGAATCGACTGCCGTGCGAAGGGCAATGAAGCCCCGTACCGGTCGCTGTGAGGGGCTGGTCCTCGTGCGTGCAGCGCAGGTATAGACTCCGGTATTCGTTGTTGGGCAGCCGCATGACCAGTACATCGTACGAAAGTGCTTTGCAGCGCGCGATCACCTGGTTCCCTTCAGCAAAAGCCGAGAAAGGAATATTCAGCGAACGGCCATCACTTTCAATTTTCACCATGGGCAATGCTGCGCAGCCAGTAATGGAAAGAATGCTCGCTCCCATGGCCAAGCCCGCACAGCCCAAGCAGGATGAGCGAATGAAATCGCGGCGGTGCATCAGAAGCTGTATGCCAAGCCGATGTTCACGAAGCCGTTCTCGGTGAAGTATGGCTGCGCCTGTGGATCCGGATCCATGTTCAGAGCGGCGTTCGGTTTGCCGGTTGAACGTTGTGAATAGTCCGCTTTCACACTGATGCCTCCGACCGGCGAGTATGTAAGACCAGCAACAACGTACGTCTGGCGTAAGGTGGGGTCTTCGATGCCATTGAAGGGGATAGCAGAGTTCATGTCCAAGGATTCTACGCGCACAAAGGCGATCAGGTCCCTTTTCTGCTGAGGTTTCAGAATAGTCCAAAGATCATAGCCCACTTCCGCATATGCACCAAACATCCGTTCCGGAGTGTTGTTGTCAAATGCTCGGTTGATCCGCGCAGCATTCGGAATATCAACTTGCGTTGCGAGAACTTTCACACGAAGGCCTTCTCCCAGGTATTGCACGTTAGCCTCCAGGACACGAACGGGTGTGCCGAAAAGTCCATTGCCCAATTGGAGACTGTCGGCTTCGCGCCGTGATAGGCCAGTTGCTCCACCATAGTAAGCGCTTGTTTGAAACCGGAAGCGACCCTTGTAGTACAGCAGCGATCCGCTCAGCCCGAGGTTTGTGGCGCTTGCGTTGGAGCCTTCACCCCTTCCGCCTCGGATCCCTTTTCCATGCGCAAAGCCACTAGCGTTCAATCCGTTCTGCACAGCGACTGTCCAGTTCAATCCTGGAAGGCGTGTGAATTTCCCGTAGATCCCCACACCGATCTCGCGCCATGTGCTGGGGAGGATCAGTCTCTCTACCATCGGCCGGTCATTTCCGTTGAACGTGGTGGGCAAGTGGTTCTCGTTGATGATGCCGATGCGCGGAATGAACAACCCGCCGGTGAGGTAGATGTCTTTCGTGAGGTCGAATTTCACGAAGAGCTGCTCCATGCTGATCTCTCCGCCTGCTTCGCCGCCTTCCACACGTGCATCCTCCAACTCCAACTCGCTGAAAAAGGTGATGCGCTTGTTGAAGCGGTGACCCAGGAATAATACGTTGCGCGTAAGGTTTGCAGTGCCCGTGCCCAGTTGCTGATCGTAGCTCACCTTCACTTCGCCGTAACCGCTTATAACGGTGGTACGATCGCTGGCGACAAGGCCTGCATTGAGTGAATCTTCCGCGGTAAGTACTTGGCCGTGTGCGGCTTCTATCAGCAGGAACGTGGATAAGATGATCAGGTTCTTCATTCGGGCCGCAAAACAACCCGCTGGCGATGGAACGCGAAATACCCCAATTGGGGTAAAAACATGGGCGCATGAAAAAGCCCCTCCATTTCTGGAAGGGCTTTTTTGCGGTGGTGCCTCCCAGAATCGAACTGGGGACACATGGATTTTCAATCCATTGCTCTACCAGCTGAGCTAAGGCACCATCTGGTTCCCGTGCATCTTTGCAAGGGGCGGCGAAGATAGACAGATGCCCGATCCGTGAAAATGATGACCCATCAACTTGTTCTGGATATCGGGAATAGCCGTACCAAGATCGGGCTTTTTACAGAGGGACGGCTTCTGCGGGTGAGCCATTTGCCCAATGGCGATGGTGCAGCTGCGAAGGTCTTTCTCGAAAATGACCATGTGGATCGTGTGGTACTGGGATCGGTGGCTGCCGAGGCTCCTGACCTGCTAACTGCCTTGGCATCCATTGCTCCGGTGCATGTGATCCAGGGCGATTCACCTTCGCCATTGAAGTCCGCGTACGCAACATTGAGCACCTTGGGCGTGGATCGTTTGGCCAACGCTGTTGGTGCTAACCGGTTGTTCCCTGATCGGCCTGTACTGGCTGTCGATCTGGGTACGTGTGTTACGTATGACCTGGTGGATGCCTCTGGTACTTTTCTCGGTGGCCTGATCTCACCTGGTCTGCGAATGCGCGCCAAAGCCATGAACTCCTTCAGTGCTCGGCTTCCCTTGGTGGAACCCGCTGAGAACGTTTCGTTGATCGGTCGTTCCACCGAAGAATGTCTGGCTAGCGGTATCCATCACGGTCTGCTGGCCGAATTGCGTTCAATGATCACTGGTATCGGGCAACAACAGCCCCATCTGGCCGTTGTGCTCACCGGCGGCGACGCACCTCGATTCGCGCGGGCCTTGGAAAACGGCATCTTTGCCCACCCATTTCTCACTCTACTTGGCCTGCATGCGTTGTCGCTCCATGATAGTTCGTTCCCTCGTTCTGCTGCTGCTGGCTAGTTGTTCGGCGTCTCTTATTGCCCAAGTTCAAAGCAATGGGTCCCCTTATTCGGCCTACGGCTTTGGAGATCTTCTGCAATCGAGCCAAGTGCCATCTGCCCTTATGGGGGGCACTGGGATCGCGGTTTCTGAACCCTATAGCATTTTCTCGACCAACCCGGCCACGTACGCTGGTTCTAGGCAGCCTGAGCTTGGTGGCCTGCAGCGCCCTACGTTCGAAGGTGGTGTGCGCGGTGTGTTCCTCAGCACGAAAACGCAGAATGCCTCAACCAGCCGATCCGATGGCCAGTTCATGGGCTTCAGTGTTGGAATTCCCTTTGGTAAAGGACGCTGGGGATTAGGCTTTGGGATCGCGCCGTTCAGTGATGTAGGCTACGCGCTAACTGATAAGGGATCGATCGATGCGGGAACCGTATCCTATGAGTATTCGGGTTCCGGCGGCCTCAATCGGGTTTTTGCAGGAGTTGGACACGTGCTCTGGCAGCAGAAAGCGGATTCGTTGGATAACCTTGGGAGCCGGTTGGTCCTGGGCGCCAACTTCGAGTACTACTTCGGCGGCATAGAGCAGACCCGAAAGGCCGTTTATCCATTGGGCCAATTGTTTACCAACACGAGTGCCTATTCGTCGCTGGTCCTGAGTGCGCCCACAGGGTCTTTCGGCCTTCAATACGGCTCGCAGCTCATTTCCAAAGCCACCGTTGCCCAGAACATCGCACGTCGCTCACTACGGCGCAAGGCAAAGCAGGATGAATGGCGCAAGGCCCATCCTGGTGAAACCCCGTCCAATACCGACCATGTTGCAAGAGAGGCTGAGCCATGGCGCTTCACCTTGGGTGCAACCACTGGGCTGGCAACCTCCTTCAATGCCACGAACACATCGCTCAATACCCTGTTCCTGCGCGGCTCTTCGGGTTTCGAAACAGTGATCGATACTCTTCCTTCCTCCGCTACTACGAGCGGCTCACTTACGCTTCCAATAGCTTATGGCTTTGGGGTGAGCATACATGATCAGCGTTTTCTCCTTACGCTCGAAGCTCGCCGACGCGACTGGTCCGCGTTGAAGGTGAATGTTGAGGGATTCTCTTTGCCTGCCCCACTAAAAGCAAGTATGATCTATGCCTTTGGTGTCCGATACACACCAGCGAAAGAAGGCGGTTTGTTCCAGCGAATGACCTACCGCATGGGCCTTCGATACAGCGAGGATTACCTACAAGTGAAAGAGACGCAATTACGAACTGCTTCTGTGAGCCTTGGTGCTTCGATCCCGCTGAACGCGGCACAAACCAATAGCTATCTCCACATTGGTGGCGAAATAGGCCAGCGCGGAACCTCGGACACTGGGTTGCTCCAGGAGAACCTGGTAAACCTGTTCATCGGTGTAAGTTTCACGCCGTGGCGTTATGAGCGCTGGTTCAAGCCCTTCCAGATCCAGTAGGATGCGCTCTTTCTGGTGGCTGATCGCCTGTGTTGCGCTCTGCGCCTGCAAGAATGACCTTGATCAATTGGCTTCGATCGAAATGAACGCTGATGCCCCTGATCGTATAACCACCAAGGCTGAATATTTCTATAGCGATAGTGGCTATGTACGCAACCGATTGCGCGCGGGTCGTGTAGAGGAGTACATGAACGATGGAGAGCAGCGCACCGAATTGTCCGATGGCGTGGAATTGGTCTTTTTCGATAATGCCGGCCGATCCGGAAGTACACTGAACGCTCGGCGCGGATCGATCTTGCCGAAGACCCAGCGCATGGAGGTCTTTGAGCAGGTCGTGTTCACCAATTCGAGAGGGGAGCGCATGGAGACCGAACATCTCGTATGGAGCCAGGACAGTGATCGCGTGTACACCGATAGCCCTGTCAAGATCTCGCGTGCACAGGACATTATTTATGGCCAAGGCCTGGATGCCAACGAGGATTTCAGTCGCTACACCATTCGCAAGATCACCGGTACCCTGTTCGTTCAGCCCAGTGACAGTGCAACAACCCCTTCGAACTGATGGACCGGATCGCGCGCATCATGGAATTCTTTTGGCTCGCGTGCGGCTGCGCGAGTGCGGTTTGGGTGGGTTACCTGGTGGCCACTGAAGGCTGGCAGGCACGCAAACTCTTCATCTGGTTCCCCTTGGTGTGTTTTGCCATGTTCTTCTATCGCCGATTCATGCGGAAGAAGATGACCGAATGGGCAGAGCGCAAAGCGAATGAAGAAAGACGCGAGGGGCAGTAGACGCTGTCTTTAGCTGACCCTCAGGAGATGGGTCACGGTCGGCATTCTGGTGATCGTTGCATCTTCGCACATTCGATCGAGCACGGCGGATCGCCTCATACCTCCCTCATTGTCCTCCACAGACCTGATCCTGATCATCCTGAGCATGGCCTTTACGGCCTTGTGCGCTGGATTGGAGATCGCTATCGTTAGCTGCAACAAGCTGTATGTGGAACTCAAACGCAAGGAAGGTGCGATCTGGGCCCGCTTGGTCGCGGGTTTGCTGAAACGACCTGCTCGTGTCATCAGCGCCCTGCTTGTAGGGGGTAATATTTCCTTGGTGATGTACGGTATCGTCATGGGCCGGTCGTTGGACCCATGGTTGCGGGGCATTTGGCCCCATGAGGGCTTTGTGCTCATTGTGCAGACCATCATAAGCACCTTGCTTATCCTGGTGGTGAGCGAATTCCTGCCCAAAGCCCTTTTTCGCCTTGACCCCAACTTTATCATCAGCGCGTTGGCCTTGCCCTTGAGGATCCTGTACACCTTGCTTTGGCTGCCCACCATGTTGCTAACCACGCTGAGCGAGGGTGTGCTGCGTCTTTTCGGTGCGCATCATCGAAGTGTGCAAGTGGCTTTTGGACGCATAGACCTTGACGCTTTCCTGAAGGAGGTAAGTGACAGCACCCCCAAGGATTCGGATATGGACGCGGAGGTGGAGTATTTCCGCAACACGTTGGAGTTGAGCAATACCAAGGTGCGCGACTTGATGATCCCACGCGCCGAAGTGGAAGCCATCGATGTGGAGGAACCTGTAGCCGTGCTCCATCGGCGCTTTGTAGAAACAGGATTGAGTAAACTGTTGGTCTACAAGGACAGTATCGATAATATGATCGGCTACGTTCACGGCAACGAGTTGTTCCGCCGGCCGCGCAGCATACGTGCGGTAATGCGCCCGGTGCAATTCGTGCCGGGAACAATGACCGCGGATGTAGCCTTGGAGCGGTTCACCAAACAGCGAACCCATGTGGCCGTTGTTGTGGATGAATTCGGTGGAACAGCCGGTATGCTCACGATCGAAGACGTTGTGGAGACCATTGTGGGGGACATCGAGGACGAGCATGATGAGGGGGAACTCGTAGAAGAGCGCCTGAGCGAGACCGAATTCGTTCTAAGTGCCCGGCTTGATGTGGTTTATCTGGCCGAGCACTATGGATTGAATTTCCCGGAAAGTGAGCATTACGACACTCTCGCCGGGTGGCTATTGCATCACACTGGCGATGTGCCCGCCCAGGGAACGGTGATCGAAGAAGGTCCCTTCAGGGTAACAATAGCCCAAGTGGCTCATGGCCGCATAGATCTGGTGAAGCTGGAAGTGGTGGATGCGGAGGCCGGATTTGCCGGTTGAGCAAGACTTTCAGGTCCTTTTTTATGGCTTGCGCTATGGGCGCGGTACCCACCTATATTTGCCACCCTTTCAAAAATCCCTGTAAATGGCTGTTATCGGCAAGATCCGCGAACGAGGTATGCTCATCGCCACGGTCGTATTCGTTTCCCTCGGTTTGTTCGTGCTCGGTGATATCTGGAAGAGCAAAGGCAGCAGCATGCGGGCCGATGAGGCCATCGCCGAGATCGATGGTCAGGAGATCACCGCCATGGAGTTTACACGCCGAACCGAAGAACAGGCCAACCTGTATCGCGAGAATGGTACCACCGTGGACAACCAGATGCAGGAGCAGATCCGCAACAGTGTTTGGCAAGAACTTCTGAAGGAGCGCACCTTGAAAGTGCAATGCGAGAAGGCTGGTTTTGGCACTTCGCTCTGCAAAGAGGAATACGACGATATCCGTTGGGGCGACAACATCGTGCCTGAATTCAAGGGGAACGAGAATTTCAAGGATCCAGCAACCGGTGACCCGGACAAGGCGCGGTTGAAGCAGTACTTCGCCGCGATCCAAGAGAAGGCACCGGTGCTCTACGATTACCAGAAGCGCACCTTCATCCCGAACCGGATCTATGCCAAATACAACGCACTGGCCAAGAAGGCGTGCTTCGTGAACAGCGCACAGGTAAGGGAGGAATACGCCGCGAAGAACACCAAGGCCACCTTCAACTTCGTTGCCCAGCGCTACAATGCTGAGCCAGATAGCCTGTACACCGCCGGTGATGAGGATGTGCGCCGCTACTTCGATGCGCACCGCAGCGAGAAAAAGTGGTTGCAAAAGGCCGCGCGCAGTTTCGCTTACGTGCGTGTGAACGCATCTCCCAACCAAGAGGACATTGCGGCTTCACGCGAAACACTTGCCGCGCTCAAGCCACAATTCGAAGCAGCTGCTGGCAGTGCTGATAGCCTTTTCGTAATGGCCAACGCCACCACCAAGAACGGAACAGCTGCTCCGTACACCACTGGTACTGCGGATGCGTTGAACGACTCATTGATCACCAACGCTGCAGTAGGAAGCGTTGTCGGTCCGTACAAGGATGGTGACTCCTGGAAATTGGTGAAGGTGAAGGAACTCGCTGATGTGCCTGAATCACGTGTTCGCCACATTCTGCTCAATACTCAAGGTAAGAGTGACGATGAAGCGAAGAAGATCAAGGAGCGTGCTGATAGCATTCTTGCCGTTGTGAAGCGGGACAAGAGCAAGTTCGAGGTGATGGTGACCCAGTACACTGAAGACCCAAGCAGCAAGAGCACCGGTGGCGTGTACGAGTGGTTCGATAAGACCCGTATGGTTCCGGAGTTCACCAAAGCCAGCTTTGATGAGAAAGTCGGCAATACCACCATTTGCAAAACCACCTATGGCTACCACATTGTGGAGGTTCTCGGACAAAGAAGCCGCAGTGAGCGCCGTGTTTTGACCGTTGATCAGAAGATCCGCCCCGATAAGGCCATGAAAGACGCTTGGAAGATCGCGAGCGCATACGCCCTCAACAACACCGACAGTGCGAGCTTTCGATCGAATGCCGATTCAGCCGGTTTGGTCTATACACCTGTGGATGAGCTGCGAGCTGATCAGCCGTACGTGCCCGGCCTGCAGGATCCCGCCCCGGTTGCTAGTTGGGTGAACCACGCCAATCTCGGTGATAAGCCTAGCGATCCCATTACAAGTGGCGAAGGTTATGTCGTAGCCCTGCTTACCGGCATTCGCGAAGAGGGTGCGCCTCAATTAGCCGATGTGAAGGACGCCATGACCAAGG
>JANNYL010000205.1:0-2717 GCA_031410075.1 Flavobacteriales bacterium | reverse complement strand
ATAAAGGGTATTCTCACCCCATGTGTAGCGAGTATCTGTTGTGCCATCCACGCTGCGCTGGCATGCGGAATAGCATAGTGAACGTGAAGCAGGTCCAGCTTCTCATGCTTCACCACATCAACCAACCTGCTGCTGAGGACCAGTTCGTATGGCTGGTAGTCAAAAAGCGGGTAGTCGCTAACCCGCACTTCGTGGTAGAAAACGTTGGCCAACGCGTGGGGCAGCCGAACCGGGCGGTCGTAGGTAATGAAGTGTACCACATGGCCCTTCTCGGCCAAGGCCAGACCAAGTTCTGTGGCGACCACACCACTACCACCAAAGGTGGGATAACAGACAATTCCTATGCGCATTGTGGAAACTCCCGAACGAACGAGAGGGCGCGAAGTTCGCTTCTTCGCAACTTCGCCCACCACTATGCACCGATTGCTGATCAAGAATGCGAAAGCCCTCGTGGGATCCCACGCGGGCGGAATAGACCGTTTGGCCGGTGCCGCAATGGCGCACCTTCCTTGTATTGAGGATGGCTGGTTGCTCGCTGAAGACGGTCGGATCATTGATCTCGGGCCTATGGAAACATGGCCGGGCATAGCGGATTGGAACGGCCTTGAGGTGATCGATGCCACGGATCGCTACGTTCTGCCCGGTTGGTGCGACCCGCATACGCACAGCATTTTCGCTGCTCCACGCGAGGAGGAATTCGTGATGAAACTCAAAGGTGCGACCTACCAGGAGATCGCAGCGTTGGGCGGCGGAATTCTCAATAGTGCTCGCAAACTGCGTGGCATGAGCGAGGACGACCTTTATGAAAGCGCCAAGGCCCGCCTGGAAGCGATGATGCACCAAGGCACCGTAGCTGTGGAGATCAAGAGCGGATATGGCCTTTCGTTGGAAAGTGAATTGAAGATGTTGCGCGTGGCCAAGCGACTGAAGGAGACCTTGCCTTTGCAAGTGAAGACCACGTTGCTCGCGGCACATGCCCTGCCGGAAGAGTTCAAAGAAGATCGGGCGGGCTACCTGGATCTGGTCCTGAACGAACTGTTACCGGCTGTTTCCCGTGAAGGTCTTGCCGATTTCATCGATGTGTTCTGTGAAACGAACTATTTCACCGTGGCCGAGATGGAGCAGGTCCTCGAAGCAGGTGAGCGAATAGGAATGAAAGGCAAGGTGCATGTGAACCAGTTCACCAGTATCGGCGGGATCGCAGCTGCGGTGAAGCATGGGGCCAAGAGCGTGGACCATTTGGAGGTGATGGAAGAAGGCGATATCACGGCATTGGCAGGGTCGAACACAATTCCCACCCTGCTCCCCTCCTGCTCCTTCTTTTTACGGATCCCATACGCACCAGCTCGTGCGCTCATAGATCGCGGTTGCGCTGTAGCGCTCGCCTCGGATCACAATCCAGGCAGCTCGCCAACCGGCAATATGAATCTCGTGCTCTCGCTGGCTTGCATTCAACTGCGCATGCTTCCGGAAGAAGCCATCAACGCCGCAACGATGAATGCTGCTGCGGCCATGGGGCTTTCGGCCGAATTGGGCAGTATTACCATAGGAAAACGCGCCAGCTTCATCATAACCAAGCCGATACCTTCGCTCGCCTATTTGCCCTACGCGTTCGGGGCAGACCATATCGACACTGTGATCATAGATGGAAAGCCCGCAAGAGCCGGAGAAGCAACTGCCTGAAACGGCCTACGTGCGCCCACCTGGGCTGGAAATGGGAAATGGTCTCGCCATTTTCGTTCTGGTGTTCCTGACCTTCATCGGTGCTCAGATCGGGGCGATGATCGCACGCGTGAAAATGGTGACTCCTGACCTGGCAGGTGTGTCCACTAGTGAACTGTTGGATAGCGATCGGTTCGCGGAACGTTGGAAGGAGCTTTCCACCAATGGCGATTCGATCGCCTGGATCGAATTGGTATCGGGTTCGGTAGGGATCGTTGTGCTTTTGCTCGTGTGTTGGTGGTGGAAAAAACAGCGCATGGTGCAATTCCTCGGTTTGCGCCCTCCAGCATTCCGGCCTTTTCTGGCGTGGTGCGGTCTCTTCGTTGGGGTATTCGTTGCGCTTGAGGCCATCGCCTATTTCTTACCAGAGATGGAGAGCGACTTCATGACCAAAGTGCTTTCATCAATAACTCATTACCCGTTCTTCATTCTTGGCTCTTGCCTTGTCCCAGCACTTTTCGAGGAATTGCTCTTTCGTGGAATGCTTCTTGGCTCATTGCGCCATCTGCTAGACAAGAACACCGCGGTGGCCATTACCGCAGGTCTTTTCACCTTCACACACATGCAGTACGAATGGTACTTGCTCCTTTTCAATCTGCTGCCATTGGCTGTTTTTCTGGGGTACGCGCGAACAAACACCGGCAGCATTTGGACAGGTGTATTCCTGCATTTTGTGAACAACGCCGCCAGCGTACTGCTTCCCTTATGGCTTGCCTCAACAATCAACTGAACCAATCCCAATGGCCGTTGTAACGGCCGTCCAGAACATGCCACGCATAATCGAGTGTGTCCCTAACATCAGCGAAGGCCGCGACAAGGTCAAGATCAACGCGATAGCCGCCGTGGCCGAAACGGTTGAAGGTGTGCGGCTCTTGGATGTTGATCCGGGCAAAGCCACCAACCGAACCGTTATCACCTTCGTTGGGGAACCAGAAGCTGTTTGTGAAGCCGCGTTCCGACTGGTGAAAAAGGCCCAGGAACTGATCGATATGCGC
>JANNYL010000204.1:0-5287 GCA_031410075.1 Flavobacteriales bacterium | reverse complement strand
GCGATGCAGCTCATCAACGGCAGCAAGGACCTGACCGCCACGACACTTGGCGATGAAAAGGTCGATGTCATGATCCCCGTCATAATCGATCCAGATACTTCCATAGTTGCCGCCATCCGCAACATCACCCAAGCTTCCTTGGTTGAATGAAAGGTTTCCAGAACCGTCGTTGAGGTAGAACACGTTCGGGTCCACATCGTGGCACATGAACGCATCAAGGTTGCCATCGTTGTTGATGTCCACGAAATTGCCGCGCTGACAGAACACATATTGCGGAAAGGAGACTTCCGTGAACGCTGTGCCGTTGTTGTTCGCCTTCATGAAGGTGACTCCCCCACTTCCGCCATACAACAGATCGTTGTACCCGTTACCATCAATGTCGCCGGCCGCCATGCTCCACGAGGCGAGGAAATCGGCAGGGGTGGTAGGAAAGTTGGTGGCCACGAAGCCTGTACCCGGTTGTTGGAAGTTGATATTGATATTGCTCGTCCCCACCGATACCACATCATCCAACTGGTCGTCGTTCATGTCCACAACGGCGTATGTACTTCCGGTAACCGTGATGGGTGAAGACGTGAACGCGATATTGTCCGGAACAGGTGCGTTCTCAATGAGCGAAAAATCGAAGCCGATCTCTTCCCAGCGGTCATCGAACGCGATCGTGTAAGGAGTACCACCGGTTACCTCGATCGTTGTGACCGAGAGGTATCCCGAACCACCATCATCATCTCCTCCAATACAGACCAACGCCCCACAACTCCCAGCGTATACATGGAACCGCGTATCCCGGCCAACGTTCTGCGGCAGATCTGTGGAAATGGTCAGCGACAGGTTCTCCACAGGGGTATACGTGTACCACTCGCCACCATCCACGTTGGTGCTCCCCGAATTGATGCACAGCGGTGCGGGTATTTCGGTACCATCGATGGAATCAACGGTATATGTACCCGCGGTGATGACCAACGCTGAAGAACATTGGTTCTGTGCGTTTGCGCTGAACGCACCGATCATACCAACAGAGAGAAGCAGTTGTTTGAACACGGGAACTTTTTGAGGTGAATGAACTCAGCGGGTAACCGCCTTCTATAGTTTGGTGAACTTCCCTGCGGACAAAACACCATTTACTTGAACGGCATACAAGCCAGCGCCGAGCCCCGAAACATCCAGTCGGCCGCGATCGAGCGTTCCGCGCAACACCTCTTTACCGGCGATATCCAGAATGCGCACGGTGCCTTTGGCTAGCTCGCTGCCCATACTGACCGTGAGAACATCCACAACGGGGTTCGGGAATACCTGAAACGCCGGAACTTGCTTCTCGGTGATGCCCACATTGCCTGATCCTTCAACAAGATCAACTGTGCTGTTCACTGACAGATCCTGGTATACATCCACAATGCCACTAGGCCAATGCACCACCACGTCACCAAGTTCAGTATCCACACCCAGACCGAAATGCGCCATGATGCTGCTCATGGTGCTGAAGGCATCTCCACTGCGGATCTCGCGGGCCTGTGTGCCCATCGCGCTCGTTAACAGGATACTGGCTCCGATTCCGTTGCGATTGCTCACCGTACCCACCAGGTTCACACGGAGGTAATTGTTGCTGTTACCCGTGTTCATATAAATGCTGGATCCGCTCACGATATCGAGGAATCCATCGCTGTTAAGGTCACCAACGGCACCTGCTGTCGGCGAGTTCGCAGTTGATGGCGTGAACGTGAAATCACCGTTGTTCAACATCAGTTCACCACCACCCAGGATGTCCAACCATCCATCATTATTGAAATCGTGCGTAGCCCATTCGATGTTCGTACCATTGAACGAATCGAAGCCGGAACCAACAAGCACATCCGTGAACGCTCCGTTGTCATTCCGCATCAACTTGCTAGTAGGGCTTCCACTGGATCCGATCAGAACATCCTGATCCCCGTCGTTATCATAATCGCCCCAAGCGGATGACCAGGACGAGTGACCATCAGCCAGGCCCAAAGAGGGAGCTACGTTGGTGAACGTGCCATCGCCATTGTTGCGCATGAGAATGTCGATCGGGTCACAACCGCACTTGGCTACGAAGAGGTCGATATCGTGATCGCCATCGTAGTCGATCCAGATCGAACCATAGTTACCACAGGTCTCGCCGAAGCCACCTTGACCGAAAGACAAGTTGCCACTGCCATCGTTCATGAACGCAACGTTCGCATCCACATCATGGCAAGAGAACGCATCCAAATTGCCATCTGCATTGATGTCAACAAAATTGGTGCGTTGGCAGAAGATGTACTCTGGGAAGGAGATCTCCGTGTATGCTGTTCCGTTCGCGTTCGCCTTCATGAAGGTTGCTCCACCACCTCCTCCGTAGAGAAGGTCCATATACCCATTGCCATCGATGTCACCTGCCGCGATGCTCCATGATGGAGCGTTGTCCGCGGGTGTGGTAGGGATGTTCGTGGAAGAGAATCCACCACCGGCCAATTGATGATCGATCCTGATAACGGATCCATCCGCTGAAACGATATCATCCAACCCGTCGCCGTCCATGTCCACAACACATTCATTGTACGCTCCACTTGATGGTACCGATTGCACCGTGAAATTGAACTCGGTTATAACGGGAGGTCCTTCTACCAGTGCGAAATCGAAACCAGCGGAACTCCATCGATCATCGAACGAGAAGCGATACGAGACCCCGGCCGATACCTGAACAGTGGCCACTGCGAGCAGCACTGTCCCTTGGTCGTCAGCACCACCCACACAGCTGAGCGAACCGCAATTGCCCTCGTAAATATTGATGCGAGTGTCGCCTCCGGCGTTTTGGGAAAGGTCGGTTGTTATGGTCAGCGAATAATCCTGTGGTGCCGTGTACATGTACCACTCGGTGTGCGTTGCCCCGAATCCGGTATTCGAACAGATCGGCACCGGGATCTCCGGCCCGTTCACTGCATCAACAGTGTATGTTCCCGCTGTAACGGCCATGGCTGCAGAACACGAGTTCTGAGCATTGACAGATGCCACACCGAGGAAAAGAGCAGAAAGAAGTATCGCGTGTTTCATGGAGTTCGATTATTCGGTTCGAGTATCAAAGATGCACAGGTTGAAGGGTCGATCAGTGTTTGGTAAACTTACGGGTCAACAATTGGTCGTTCATGGGAAATTCCAATGCGTAGATACCCCCGGGCAGCGAGGATACATCCAAGCGACCACGGTCGAAGGTGCTACGAAGAACCTCCTTACCGGTAATGTCGATAACCCGCGTAGAGCCCTTGGCCAGATCAGCCCCTGTAGCCACGGTGAGCACATCAGTCGCCGGATTCGGGAATACGGAAACTTGGACAGCTTCCATTTCGGCGACGCCAACACTGCCTGTGCCCTCCACAATATCCAACGTTCCATTGATCTCCGGATTCTCGATAATGTCCACCATGCCGCTTGGCCAATGCACTTCGACCTGGCTCACTTCGCTGTCCGCTCCCAAACCGAAATGCGCGATCAAACTGCTCATGGTACTGAACGCATCACCGCTGCGGATCTCGCGGATCTGCGTACCCATGGCGCTCGTTACTGCAATGCGCGCTCCTATACCATTGCGATTGCTCTGCACACCTGTGAGGTTCACTCGCAAATACTTGTTGCCTGTACCCGTGTTCATGAACATGGCGTTGTAACCAACAATGTCCAAGTAGCCATCATTGTCGAGATCACCCACTGCTCCATTGTACGGAACGGCCACAGTACTCAGGGTGAAGGTGAGATCGCCATGCCCTAGTAGAATAGTTGCGCTTCCGTAGATGTCGAGATAGCCGTCGTTGTTGAAATCATGTGTGGCCCACTGCGTGCTTTGGCCAAAGAAGGTGTCCAAGCCGGAACCGCTGGTGACGTTGGTGAAGGTGCCGCCGTTGTTCCGCATGAGCTTATGTATACCGCTAGAGCTGCTGCCGATCATCACATCCTGGTCACCATCGCTATCGAAATCACCCCAAGCCGAGGACCATGACTGATGACTATCCGCAAGACCGAGTGATGGAGCTACGTCGGTAAAGGTGCCGTCACCGTTGTTGCGCATCAACAAGTCCACAGGATCGCAACCGCATTTGGCCACGAAACAATCGACGTCTCCATCGTTATCGTAATCGATCCAGATGGAACCATAGTTGCCGCATGTGGTTCCAAATCCGCCTTGGCCGAACGCGAGGTTGCCATTGCCATCGTTCATGAACGACACGTTGGCGTCCACATCGTGGCAGGAGAACGCATCCAGGTCGCCATCCGCATTGATGTCAACAAAATTGGTGCGCTGGCAAAAGATGTACTGCGGAAAAGAGATCTCCGCATAAGCGGTGCCGTTCACATTGGCCTTCATGAAGGTGGCACCGTTCCCACCACCGTAAAGGAGATCCATGTAGCCGTTGCCGTCAATATCACCTGCAGCGATGCTCCACGATGCGGTGTTGTCCGCAGGTGTGGTCGTGATGTTCTGCACCACAAAGCCACCCGAAGTTTGTTGATGCGCAATGCTGATCAACGTAGAACCTGTGGACACGACATCATCCAACCCATCGCCATCCATATCAACCACGCATTCCGATGCCCCATTGGGCAGAGCCTGTTGAACAAAGTCGAATTCCACGATCACCGCAGGGGCTTCGATGAGCTGGAAATCGAATCCAGCAATACTCCAACGATCATCGAAAGCGATTCGGTAGGTAATGCCCGCCGCTACTTGCAACGTGGTGGAAGCGAGAAGGACTTGACCTTGATCGTCCGCACCACCCGCACAACTCAATGAACCACAATTGCCCTCGTACACATGAAACCGGGTATCACCGCCAGCATTCTGCGGCAGGTCTGTGGTTATTGTAAGCGAATAGTCCTGGCTCGGTGTATAGGAATACCACTCCGTATGGGTTGCACCTACACCCGTGTTCGCGCAAATGGGTACCGGGATCTCAGGACCGTTCACGGCGTCAACGGAATAGGTGCCAGCTGCAACAGACATGGCAGTAGAACACGAGTTCTGCGCTTGTACTTGCGCGGAGATCAGGCTAACTGCGATGAAGAGGGTACTTGTTGTTCTCATGTTCTATTCGCCGATGCAAGGCTCTTGTGTTGGTGCGAAAGTGCGTGTCAAGGACAGATCTGGGTCAGCGAGTTGATCCAATCGGCGATCAATTGTTGAGCTTCTTCGTGAACGATCGTGCGACCGAGCAACGGCATACGTTCCGTTTCATCTATTGCACTGATGCGATAGTACATCAGGCTGCGCTCCAAATTCATGGGTTTTACAATGTGC
>JANNYL010000203.1:0-4281 GCA_031410075.1 Flavobacteriales bacterium | reverse complement strand
AGGATTTGGTAGTGGCACAGGCTTTCGCAAAGTGATCATCCGGCAAGCAACCGTTGCGGACATTCCAACGATACGCTCGATCGCGCATACCACTTGGCCGGTCGCTTTCCGGGCGATCCTCTCCATTGCCCAGGTGGAGTACATGCTGGAGCGCATGTACAGCGTTGCGGCCTTGAGGTTGCAGTTCGAGCAGGGTCATCAATTCCTGCTGATCGAACAGGGCACTGGTTATTGGGGCTTTGCGGGTTTCGAACATCACTATTCGGCCGCGGGCAATTCACGATTGCACAAGCTTTACGTTCTTCCAGGAACACAAGGCACTGGTGCTGGCAGTTTGTTGCTCGATGCGGTGATAAAGGCAAGCCGTTCAGCTGGCGATCTTCAACTGGAACTGAATGTGAACCGATTCAATAGCGCTAAGGATTTTTATTTGCGCAGGGGCTTTCAGGTGGTTCGCGAGGAAGTGATCGACATTGGGAATGGCTATGTGATGGACGACTTCGTTCTGGTCCGGTCGATCTGAAATTTCTGCTGCCTCCGATCCATGGAAAACCTTTACCCAATAGCCCTTTCGATCGCCCTGGGCATTTCGTTGGCTGCCGCGTGCGGGCTGCGCGTTTTCCTTCCACTTTTTGTAACGAGTGTTGTTTCACATTTCAACCTCGCGGGTTATACGGGCTTACTCGGCGGGTTCGAATGGATGAGCGAATGGCCGACGATGATCGCGTTGGGGGTAGCCACATTGATGGAACTCCTCTCCTACTACGTTCCACTGGTAGACCATGCATTGGATGTGATCGCGGTGCCGCTATCAACCGTGGCTGGAACGCTTGTCGCTGTTAGCACTTTCGCGGATCTGCCACCGATGTGGTCGTGGGGCTTGGCACTTATTGCGGGTGGCGGCGTTGCGGGGCTGATAAGCGCCGGCACAGCCACTGCGCGCGTGGCCAGTACAGCCACAACAGGTGGTTTGGGCAATCCAGTTGTCGCAACTGCCGAAACCGGCGGGGCCATAACACTAAGCCTTTTGGCTTGGTTCATACCCATGCTCGCGATCTTACTTGTCGTGCTTCTATTCTGGATGGTGATACGGGCTATCGACCGCAGACGAAGTTCGATCAAGCGATGATGCGAAAATGAACTGTAAGCACCCCCTGAAACAGGTGCAGGTGAAAGTAGAACCACCTGAACCAGATCAAGATGAAGAAGAGCAGATCGGATGGGGCTTTACTGCGAATCGGTATAACACCTCATTGCCTGCATTGATAGGTGGCAGAACACACTCGACAAGCAAGTCCTCGGCAACACCTTTCACCGGGGCGATGTGGTGGCGTACATAGTTGGTATGTGCCTGGCTCTTCTGATGGGCCGAGCGATGGATAGAAAAGGAGCCTTCTATTGATGGGACCGTGCTGAAAGCGGTTGGAAAAACGAAGTTGCTACCTTCCATCCCTCTGATCCGGCCCTATGAAATACATCATCATGCTCGGCGCTTTCCTATGCTGGAACACTGCCATATCCCAAGCGATAACGAACACGGTGTGCACGGATCCCATCGCCGAACAAGTAATGAAAGGCCAATACGACCCATCCGAATTCGCCGCGACCAACATTCTGAACGATCATGAAGTCATCCTGTGTGCGCTGCGCACAGCGATCTCAGCGGATTCATTGCGTGCCCATTTGGAAAAGCTCGTCTCGTTCCATAACCGGAACACCTTTTCGGATACCGTCTCGCAGACCATTGGCATCGGCGCTGCTCGGCGATGGGCCTTCGCCAAATTCCAGGAGTTCAGCGCGGCCAACGAGAACCGCTTGATACCTGCGTACCTCCAGTTCGACTATAGTGACCCTGATTGCGGCGATCTTATCGGTACCAAGAACGTGTTGGCGGTGCTCCCGGGCAGTGATCCGAGCAACCCGAGCATCGTGCTCATTGAAGCACACATGGACAGCCGATGTGCTGATAATTGTGACCCGAATTGCATAGCGGAAGGCGCAGACGACAACGGAAGTGGCTCGGCCTTGGTGATCGAATTGGCCCGGGTACTCTCTCGCTACACCTTCGACCACACGCTCGTCTTCATGCTCACCACCGGCGAAGAGCATGGCCTTGTTGGTGCAACTGCAATGGCCCGTTGGTGCACTGAACAAAGCATCGCAATAAAGGGTGTGCAGAACAACGATATCGTAGGGGGCATTTGGTGTGGCACCACCAGCAGTGATCCAGGTTGCGAAGTGGAAGGAATTGCTGATAGCACACAAGTCAGGATTTTTTCAGTTGGTAGCGCTACCAAGACACACCGTGGTTTCGCGCGAACGATCAAGATCTACTACGAGGAAAAACTCCGATCGCAGGTACCTGTGCCCATGGACATCAGCATCATGAACCAGGAAGACCGGGATAACCGGGGCGGTGATCATATTCCGTTCCGCGAAGAGGGCTTCCGGAGTGTGCGATTCACATCGGCGAACGAACATGGCGATGCGAACGTATCGGACAGCACCTACCATGATCGCCAGCATACCAGCGCCGACATACTGGGCGTGGATACCGATAGTGATCAAGCCGTGGACAGCTTCTATGTGGACTTCAACTACCTGCAACGGAACACGGTGATCAATGGGATGACCACAGTGCTGATGGCGTTGGGACCCGAACCTCCAAGCTTTGTTGTGAACGATGAACCTGCTGGACTGCGGCTGGATATCGCACCAACACCTGACCTGATGGAGTGGCGCGTTGGTGTTCGACATGGGAGCGGCTCTACCCAGTTCGAAGCTATGTACCGAACGAACTCGACCAGTTTCACGATACCAGGACTGAACGGAGGCACGCCCTATTGGGTCAGCGTGGCCGGCATAGATAGCGCGCGCATCATGAGCCCATTTTCAACTGAAATTGTTCGGACCAACGATGCGGATACGCCACTGGGGAACATTGATGACCTGCCTTACGGTTTAGCGTGTTCCCCGATAGGGATAACCGAGATCAGCCAATCACAAGGACCTTTTGTGAGCATCACCTGTAACCCGAATCCGTTCAGTGAGGAAACCACGATCCAGATCGAGTTGACCGATCCGAGAATAAACCTGCAGGCGTTCATTCTGGTCAGGGATCTCTATGGGCGAGAAGTCGCACGCCTTCCGATCAATGCCCATTCTGGTGCAAACAGCATTCGCTACACCCATGGTTCTGCGGCGGGCATCTACTCTGTCACGATGATCGCGGATAACGTGCAACTGGGTACAACAACCATGATGGCCTTTGGTCTTTCGAAGAATTGACCATTGACCAACACAGAAGTCCGAAGTGATATTGCCAGCTTATTCGAAAGTTGAACTCGCGTTATTGGACAGATACTGGCTGCAATGGCCAGAACGGCGATCGAACGCACCTACATTGGCATTGAACACATGAGCGAATTCTTGAAAGACCGTTTGTTCCTGGCCATGATCGTCATCGGCTGCGCCTTGCGCGTGGTATGGCCTACCGACATGGAGTGGAAGACGGATGAGAAGCTGCTTTTCAGCATGGCCGAAGACGCGGAAATGAAGGGAGCCATTCCCGAAGTTGGTATGGGAAGTGGCGGCGGCATCATGAATCCGGGGATGAGTGTTGGTGTTTTCGCATTGATAGCCGCCATTACCGATGGCCCGATCGGCATGGTGCAAGCGGTGCAATGGATCAACGTGATCAGCCTTCTGGGCTTTCTGGTCATCGCCTTCTTCAGGTACAAAGGGAACGAGCAGAAAATGTGGTTCGCAGGCCTCGCACTGGCAGCCATAAGTCCGCTTGCCGTGATCTTTTCGCGGAAGATCTGGGCTCAGGACCTGCTCCCCGCTTTTGCGTTCTTGATCACATTGGCCCACTGGCACAGAGGCAAATGGGTAGGTGCGTGCACGTGGGGCCTTTTAGGTGCATTGATGGGCCAGGTGCATATGAGCGGCTTCTATTATGCCTTCGGGCTTTTCAGTGTTTCGGTGCTACATGATCATTTCAATGAAAAGCGGATACGGTGGATCCCTTGGCTCATAGGCAGCGCCGCAGGAGCGATCCTCCTGCTGCCTTGGCTGCAATACTTGCTGCACAATGAGCAAAACTCAGCGGCACACCTTTCCAATATCGTTCAATTGAATTTCTTCTTCTACTGGCTCATTGATGCATTGGGATTGGATGTGTACTACTCATTGCGCGAGAATTTCTGGGAATACCTCCGGGAGCCTTTGATCGGATCCACGCCAACCTACCTGGTGGCCGCGCTCCACATTGCGTTGGTG
>JANNYL010000202.1:0-2018 GCA_031410075.1 Flavobacteriales bacterium | reverse complement strand
CAGCGATCCTATCTTGGCCAACTTTTCAGCCTGCAGCCCCGTGCGTTCGACCATGTCAGCGACCAAGAAACAAATACCGACCAAGCCGTTGAACAGCCCATTGCGCGTTGTGGAGCTTTTTGCTGGAGTGGGAGGCTTTCGCATTGGGCTTGAGCGTTCTGGTGGATTTGAGGTTGTGTGGAGCAATCAATGGGAGCCTGGTCGTAAGCAGCAACACGCAAGTGATGTCTACGTGAGTCGATTCGGTGGTGAGCATCATGTTTGCAGTGATATCGCTTCCGTAAAAGCTGAACTACTACCCGATCATGATCTGATGGTGGGGGGGTTCCCCTGCCAGGACTATTCGGTGGCGAGTACACTGAAGAATTCCAAAGGATTGGTGGGGAAGAAGGGGATCCTATGGTGGCAGATCCATCGCCTTCTTTCGCAGAAGAAGAACAAGCCTCGATACTTGCTTTTGGAGAACGTGGACCGTTTGCTCGGTTCACCTGTAGGTCAGCGTGGGCGTGACTTCGCAGTAATGCTCTCTTCCTTGAGCGCATTGGGTTACGCTGTTCAATGGCGTGTTATCAACGCTGCTGACCATGGAATGCCTCAACGCCGTAAGAGAGTTTTTCTCTTTGGTGAACTGAAAGGTGATCTCCCCAAGCACTTCGATGCTGTTGAATCGATCACTTCCAACAGTCTGTTCGCGCGTGCTTTCGGGGAATCGGACCCGGTTGGTACCGTGGAGCATTTTCTGCTGGACGGAGATCTAGCAAAGCTCACACGAGGATTCAACCATGGGGGAAAGAGATCGCCTTTCCAGAATGCTGGTATGATGCAGGGCGGGCAGGTTTGGACCTTGAAACTGAAGGTGACCCCTGACCTGAACGGTTCGGTTCTCGCCGATGTTCTGTTGCCGACAGCAGAGGTCCCAAAGGCTTATTTCATTCCGAAACGGACCATTGGGAAATGGAAAAAGCTGAAGGCCGCAAAGAAGCAAGAGCGCATTGCGCTGAACGGCCATCGATACAACTATGCCGAGGGAGCCATGGCTTTTCCGGATGCATTGGATAAACCGTCGCGAACTATCGTTACTGGAGAAGGCGGAACCGCGCCTTCCCGTTTCAAGCATGTGATCCTTACTGAAGATGGGCGATACCGTCGACTCACACCGGTAGAGCTGGAACGGCTCAATATGTTCCCGGATAACCATACAGCAGGTGTGTCGGATGGATGGCGAGCATTTTTCATGGGCAATGCATTGGTCACTGGTGTTGTAGCCCGTGTCGCGGCTGCACTGATAGGGCATCATCAGGCAAGATCAAAGCGCCCCAAGTAGTATTCCATTATTCGCTCATCCAACCGCACTTTTAGCATCATTCACGCGTTGAGCAAAGCATCATGTATGCGCCACCAACCTTGGAACGAAATCTGTGGCTTGCATTCTTCTGGCTTACAATCCTGATCTCGCGTGCTGAACCACTTTCGTCAACTCAACGACCTCAAGCAGAACCAATGAACGGAACGCATACATCCGAAGGAACGGATACCATCACCCTGGGGGCAGGTTGTTTCTGGTGCGTAGAGGCTGTGTTCACCGAGTTGAAAGGTGTATTGAGCGTGACGCCAGGCTACACCGGCGGCGCGACCAAGGATCCGGACTACAAGAGCATTTGCACAGGCACAACTGGTCATGCCGAAGTTGCACAAGTGGTTTTTGACCCTCACGTGATCACGCTCGATGAGATACTGGAGATCTTCTGGCAGACCCACGACCCAACCACCCTGAACCGGCAGGGACACGATTCTGGAACGCAATACCGATCAGCGATCTTCTTCCATACCAAGGAACAGCAAGTGATGGCCGAGAACTATAAGGTCGAGTTGGATAGGAGTGCCGCTTTTACTTCTCCTATCGTTACAGAGATCACCCCGATCGGCCCGTTCTATCCTGCGGAGAACTACCACCGGGACTATTATGCCAATAATCCGGACCAAGGCTATTGTCAATATGTGATCCGGCCTAAGCTGGA
>JANNYL010000201.1:0-12149 GCA_031410075.1 Flavobacteriales bacterium | reverse complement strand
ACCTTTGCATTCATGAAGAAGCGCCCCCTCAGTGGCCTTGGTGGCCTCGTGTACAGCACCAACAAGAACCTCGGTACCGAACGGGAGCCAGTCACCCTGCCGCCACAGCAACAGGACTTGCGCATCCACTTGGACCGCATGCGGGGCGATAAACTCGTGTCACGTATCGTCGGGTTCATCGGCAAGGATCCGGATCTGGATGATCTTGGCCGCATGCTGAAAAGCAAGTGTGGCGTTGGCGGAAGCGCGAAGGACGGCGTGGTTCTTATCCAAGGAGATCACCGCGACAAGATCCTGAAACTGCTAACCGAGGCAGGGTACAAGGCGAAGAAGGCGGGTGGATAAATAGTCTCAACCATGTTTGGAACGGAACACATGCTCAATTCAGGACTCGAATCGCTTATGGCACGCCGGACTGATCCGTCTTTTGCAGTTCATACCATGAACGGGCTTCGTTTGCGAATGCCATATTTCTATGCGGTGTTTGGTATCCCCACGTTTATTCTGTTTATGATAGTATATGGCAATACGCTTTGGCAAGCATATACGACCAGAAAACCAGAAATGCTCATTCTCTGTGCCATCGGCTTTGGGCTTTGCTACGTGTGCTTCATGGTGTTGATGTACGGGGTCTTCCACCGCGTACACGTGCAGCAAAATGGCTTCGTTCTAAGGGGGCCATTGAAGCCTACAAGGTTCATCGCATGGGGTGAAGTCGTCGAGGGTAGGTATTCCTCTTTTGAACAGGCTGTGTTGATTACCACGGTTGACGGAAAGAAGCACCGCATCAGTCCGTTCCTGTTAGGGTGCAAGTCGCTTTGGCGGTCCATGAACCAAGCAGGAGGTACTCCCATAGGCGATTGGGGGCTGCCATATAAATATTGGCTTTGAAAGCGAATGCGAAGTTTCACAAAGCCGCAGCAAACGAGCTACTCGATGGTTCTATCAACAGTGAAGAAACTCGTCAGCAAATAGGCTCGTTGCTTATCAAGAGGGTGGTCCGTGATGTATCGATGCGTGGTTCAAAGATGCCGATGAAGAGCAAGTATGACGTCCTTTCTGTTCAGCTCTGGATCGTGCAGAACGACCAAGGGTCTCACAGGTTAGCGTGTCTTTCCACGGATCCATTGGTTTATTTGTAAAAGTGAACGTTTCCTTGAAGATCCCCGAAGAACCAACGGCTCGATGGCTGTTCATAGGCACACGCGCTCTGGTAGTGGGCTTGTTGATCATGTTGATCAGCACGCTTGGCGGGCGTAACGATCTGGACATTTACGTTGCCGCATCGCATTCTCTTTGGCAGGGTGAGAACATCTACCTGAAGAAGTTCATCGACGGGTATTCGTTCTTCTACAGCCCGCTATTCGCCGTCGTTGTCAGTCCATTCGCGTTTGTTCCACCATGGTTGGCCAAATTGATCTGGGGCACCATTACGCTGTTGCTTTTCAAGCGGTGCATCGACATCATTTTCAAGGACTACCTGCCGAAACAACTGAGCAGTAACCAGCGCACGGCAATCCTGTTTTTTTCGCTGCTCTTTCTGTTCCAAGCGGTTCGCGACAACCTGAACTCTTCGCAGGTAACGGTGCTTTTGCTTTGGCTCTGTTTGGAATCGATCCGGTGCATCAACAACAGGCAGGTTCTACTGGGCGTGCTGCTGCTGGCGCTGGGTATCGACATGAAATTGATCCCGATGGTGCTGTTGCCATACCTCGTGTATCGAAGTCAATGGAAAGCCGCATTGCTGACGGTGGCGCTTGTCACGTTGATCCAATTGGTGCCTGCGATCTTCATCGGTTGGCAGTACAATGCCGACTTGCTACAAACACGTTGGGAACTTCTTCGGCCCACGGATGCCCGCCATATTTTGGATGAGGACGAAACTTCCTTCTTCGCGCTGGGTTCGCTTTTGTCAGCGTACCTGAGCGCAGAAGGAGGAGGACCATACACACTCGATCTGCCAAGGACCTTGATCGCGTTGGATCTGGAGACCATCGCGAAGTTGTTGTTGCTAGGTCGGCTCGTATTCATCGCGTGCTCGCTCCGCTTCTTGAAGTGGCCGCCGTTCAAGCAGGCTTCATCGCCACTGCATGTGTGGTGGGAGCTGAGCTATTTGCTTCTGTGTACGATCCTCATATTCCCTCATCAACGTTACTATTCCATGTTCATGGCGATGCCAGCGGCAGTTTGGCTGGCGCAATTCGCGGTGGTGCGTTGGCGAAAAGAGCAAGGGCGTATCCGGCCTTGGTTGGCACTTTGGGTGGTGGTGTATCTGCTCACGAACATCGACTTGCTATTGGGTGAGTTCGCTGCGGTGTACGAACATTACAAGGTGATGTCGTTCATGGTGATCGCGCTCATAGGCATGCTTTGGTGGTGTTCACCGGCTCGCCTGACCGAGATGTTGGATGACAAGGGAGCGGAGCCTGTGTAATAATGGCGACGAAGCAAAAGGTGATCCGGTTCGCAGGCGAAGTGGAGAAAATGAAAGGCCCGTTAGCATGGTCGTTCGTTGAATTTCCTTTCGGTGTGGAAGAGCTGTTCGACAAGAAGGGTGTTGTTCGAATAAACGGGACCATCAATGGTGTTCCGATCGATCGGGCATTGATGCCGCGGAAAAATGGATCACACGTGATCATCCTCAGTGCTGAACTGTTGAAGAGAGCGAAATCCAATGTGGGGGAGAAGGCGCGCTTCGAACTTTGGTTGAACGACAAACCGAATGAACTCCCGCTCAGTGAGGAGTTGAAAGGCACGATCGATTTTTTCCCGGAGTTTGCCTCAGCGTGGAATAGACTGAAGCCTGGCATAAAGCGGAGCATGTGCATTTGGATCAACAGTGGAAAGACAACCGCCACTCGGAGCAAACGTGTTGGCGAGCTGTTGAAACGGTTCGAAACCGGTCATCCGTGGTTCGCTGGCAAGCCCTCGAAGGCGTGACTTTCCAAGACCTTGGTTTCTTTCCTTAACCAGGCTGTGATGAACTGTGAATTGAGGGATACCTTTGAAGTCCAACCAACGTTCCATGAGATCTTTTTTCGCCCTCGTTCCTGTCCTTTTGTTCGTTCCATCAGAGCTGTCCGCACAGGAAGTTCAGGAGGAGCGCAGTGTTAATTCGCTAGGGCAAACGGTGACCGTGCAGGTGCCGTCCGGTTTCTTCAAAACACCGCCCATGCGAGAATGGCCTGCGATCATCGAGGAACTGAACGAAGACCGCGATCGGCACGAAGTGGATGAACGTCGCCCGCTGCCTCCGTTGGTGGCACCCCAGTTCAGTGATGAGGCCGATGGTGCATTGCAGACGCAACCGGCCACGCGCACGAACCGTGCTCCGCTGGTGAGCTTCCTGGGTCAATCCGGAAGTGGAATTCCGCCGGATCCAACGGGAGCCGCTGGTCCTGATCGGTATATGCAAGCTGTGAATACCGCTTTCAGGGTGTATTTCAAGACGGGCACTGCGGATGGTTCTGCATCATCGCTCAGCACGCTTTGGGCTGGAAGCAGCAACGACGGCGATCCGATCGTGATGTACGATCGCCATGCGGATCGCTGGTTCATTTCGCAATTCAACGCAGGTACTCCGAACAAAATGCTGATCGCGGTCAGTGAGACCGGCGATCCCGGAGGAGCTTACAATTCATGGTCGTACAATTTCTCCCAGTTCCCCGACTACCCGAAATTCAGCATCTGGTGGGATGGCTATTACATGACCAGTAACAGCAACAAGACGGCAGTGGTGTTCGAACGCAGTGTCATGCTTGCTGGTGGTGCCGCACCCCGCATGGTGGCCCTCAGTGCTCCGAGCATTATCAACGCGGGCTTCACAAGCGTTCTTCCTGCCGATGCTGATGGAGACCTGCCACCGGATGGTACACCATGTTATTTCTTCAACATGGAAGACAATACGTGGGGAGCGCCGAGCGATCGCATCAAGATCTATGAGATGAACACGAATTGGGTAACCACCAGTAGCACCAACGTGGTTACATCGCAGACACTCAATACGACGGCTTTCGATCCATTGCTGGGGAGCGGTTTCGACAATATCCCCCAACCTGGTACAACGCAGAAACTGGATGCAGGCTTGGGTTATTTCTACTTCCGCGCTCAGCATACACGATGGGCGGATCACAACAGCGTGCTGTTGTGCCATGGTGTTGATGTGGGAAGTAACCATTGTGCGGTGCGGTGGTACGAGATCCGTGATGCCAACGATGGCAACTGGAGCATTTACCAACAAGGCACATGGAACCCGGATGCAGCCGACCGTTATCAGGCAAGTATCGGGATGGACAACCAAGGCAATATCGGTATGGCTTACAACTGTTCCGACGAGGTCGCGACCATCTATCCAGGGTTGCGTTACACGGGTCGATTGGCCTCTGATCCGTTGGGGCAAATGACGTTTGCCGAGCAAACGGTCATCAACGGCACGGCATCGCAGACCGGCATCAATCGCTTTGGTGATTATTCCCACCTTTCTCTTGATCCGGATGGCTCAACGTTCTGGTGCACCGGTGAGTACATTGGATCAGGAGGCAACCCAAGAACGCGCGTTTTTTCCTTCAACTTGCAAGGTGAAGTTGGTGTTGAGGAAGAGGGTCAAGGTGCAACTGGACTGTTGCTGGAAACAGCACTGCAGGGTGAGATGATCTCCGTTCGTGTGCGGGGTGCCAATTCCTACGTCGATTCCCGTGTGGAAGTGATCGGTATGGATGGCAAGCGCGTGATCGCCAAGGAGATCGCGATCGCGAATGGTTCGGCTAGTTTGACTCTGAACGCTTCTGGGTTGGCAGCTGGGATCTGGTTCGTTCGCTTGGTGAACGGCGATAAGCAACAGGTGCAGCGTCTCCTTATCACTTCGGTGAAGTAATGGCCAAGACGATCATCTTGGCCATGCTGATCGCGTTGAGCGCAGCATGCGGTGCGAAGAAGCAAAGCGTTGACAGTGCTGCGGTAGTGGAACAACAAGAAGCCAATGCTGGCTTCAGCACTGGAACGGTTTCCACCGCTATGGTGGGTGATGGTTGTCCGCTGGTGGTGACACTTGACGGGGTGAACAATGTGTTCCTGATCCCTATCGGATTGGACGAGCGTTACAAGAAGAACGGACTCAAACTTCGCTTCAAGTATCGTCCTTCGCGCGCAAGCATCGGGGAATGCAGAAAAGGCCAAGCAGCCATTCTGGAAGAGATCAGTCTACCAACTCCAGAGGGAAAGAAGTTGTTGGAGGACAAGTAGGTTTCTCGAGCCCTGTTTCCTTTTCAGGGTAGTTGTTGCGCCCGGGTATTGTTAGGTGTAGTGCTGCCTACGTTCACCAGGATCGGGTCACGGTCATTCAGTCCACCCGTGTATCCGGCCGTGCCGTTCATGTTCAGGTCCGTTGCCAAATAACCATTCGCTGTGTTGTTCGGCGTGGTACTTCCAACGCTCAGCAGAATGGGGTCGCGATCATTCCCAAAACCAGTGTAGGAAAGAACGCCATCAAAATTCGTGTCGCCCATCCACAGCGCTTGCACAGTGCCGATCGTTTTCCGTGCTGCCGTGCCGAACGTGCTCGTTGAAAGCAAGGTGAAGTCAATGGGTGTCGCGACACTGGAAAGCGTTACAGGGTTCTGTGTCATAATACCCAGGTGGCTTCTGTGACGCAATGCAACATAATATGCCCCGCCTGCAAGAGTGAACAGCATGGGTGTTGCTCCGCTTTGTGCTACTACATCGCCATCCGCTTGGATCAAGCCTGCCCTGGATTGAAGTACCACAGTAGGGTCGCTCATATCCCTCAATTCAACAAGCACCCAATCGACTACCGCATTGTTGCCCACTATCGAAAGGACCGCAGGAGAAACGATTTCTCCACCGCCACTGGCGTATTCATAACCGAGGTCCGTGTATGGCTCCGTGAGTGGGGCCAAGCCGGCCGAGCGCAGGTCGTCGTTCATGTCCAATGAGCCTGTGTTATAGGCGCCTTCCAGAAACGCTTTGATGGAGAGTTGTATGGGAGGCGTGATCAGTGTGATCGTACCCGTCATTACCGTGAAATGGACCATGCAGTGGTAGTAGATCGTGGATGGCATCACGAAATCCGGTGTAAAGAAGATCGTGGTGGCGGAGGCTGGACCGGCGTAGACAGTTCCACCTGCATTGGCGGCGTTGGAGTTGATCACGAACGGATGTGCGCTGATAACAGCGTTCAGATCGATCGTGTAAGAAACACCTCTGCTCATCGTGAGCGGTGGGTTGTTGACGCCTCCAATTCGCCAGGCCAACGGAACGGCATTTACTGAAACCGTGAAGTCAGCGGCGGGAAGATCTTCGGGCACTCCGCGATCTGGCACAACTGCTGCCGATGTACAGGCGAGCAGATCCAATTCGCGTGAAGTCGCTTCACTACCTACCAGGCCGTAGCCTGTTCCAGAGGCCAGTGCTATCAACGCGATCACGTAGTTCGAGATCGAGCGACCAGGGGAAAGAAGACGCTTCATGGGAGATGGTTTGAGGGGTCAACGAGACGCACGACGTCAATATCGAACGCACAATTGCCAAGGTATCAACTTCCCATACGGACAAGGTTTTTGTTGATAAATGGTCAGGGACGCACAAGAGCTGCGAGATCGCAGAACGTTCGGTTATATTGGAATGTGATCGAAAGCAACGGCTTGACTACGGATAGATCGGGCGATCAGTACTTGCTCAACCTCTCCAATGCCTCCCTCAATCTCCCTTTCGCCAGGAACTGCTGTTCCAATCCCGTATCGAAGGGGATCGGAGTATCCAGAGAAGCCACCCGCATCACGGGGGCATCGAGGTAGTGGAAGCACTCTTCGTTGATCACGGCGGCGATCTCTCCACCGATGCCGCACGTTAGCGTGTCTTCGTGAAGCACGAGAGCCTTGCCGGTTTTCTTCACGCTTTCGAGGACGAGTTCCTTATGCCAGGGAAGGAGCGTGCGAAGGTCTATAAGGTCTGCGCTGATCTTCATCGCATCGAGTTCAGCGAGTGCCCAATGCACACCCATACCATAGGTGATGATGGTAAGGTTTGTGCCTTCGCGCAGAAGCGCCGCTTCGCCGATGGGCACAGTGTACCAACCATCGGGAACCGGACCGGTCAGGGAGCGATAGAGGTTCTTGTGTTCGAAGTAGATCACCGGATCGGGATCCTCGAAGGCTGAACAAAGCAGGCCTTTTGCGTCAGCAGGGAAAGCCGGGTACACCACTTTCAATCCAGGCGTCTTCACGAACCAAGCCTCATTGCTCTGGCTGTGGAACGGCCCTGCCCCAGATCCTGCCCCTGTAGGCATTCGTACGACCACGTCAGCATTCTGTCCCCAGCGCCAATGCGCCTTCGCGTAGTTGTTGATGATCTGCGTCATCCCCTCGGTTACGAAGTCCGCGAACTGCATCTCCACCATCGCCTTCATGCCGTTGATGCTGAGGCCTAGCCCTGCACCGAGTATGGCGCTTTCACACAGCGGCGTGTTGCGGACACGCCCCTTGCCGAACTCCGCCACGAAGCCATCGGTCACTTTGAACGCACCACCATATTCGGCGATGTCCTGACCCATGAGCACCAAGTTCGGGAACTTCCGCATGCTCTCGCGCAGGCCTTCTGTGATCGCTTCGATAAAACGTTTCTCGGGACCTTGAGCAGTCACACTTGGTCCTTTCGAATTCTTACTGCTTTGCACGATGGGCTTCGCATACACATCGCTCAGTTCCGTATCAAGATCCACGTTGATGGGCGGTTCGGCGAACGCGATCTCGATCGCTTCGGCGATCTCGCCCTTGATCTTTTTGCGCATGCCGTTCATGTCCGGTTCGTTCAACAGGCCGGTATTCATGAGCCAACGCTCGTAGTTCATCACAGGATCTTTCTTCTCCCACGCATCGAAAAGCTCCTGTGGTACGTACTTCGTGCCGCTCGCTTCCTCATGCCCTCGCATGCGGAAGGTCATGCATTCCACCAGCACTGGTCGTGGGTTTTGGCGAATGCTCTCACTCACCTCGCGCAGCGTATGGATCACATCCAGGATGTTGTTGCCTGCTACCACACGGCTTTCCATGCCGTAGCCGATCGCCTTGTCCGAAAGCAGCTTGCACTTGAACTGCTCATCGCTTGGTGTGCTCAGGCCGTAACCGTTGTTCTCGATCACAATGATGACGGGTAGGTTCCACACGGCTGCTGTATTCACGCTTTCGTGGAAGTCGCCCTCACTCGTTGCACCATCACCGGTGAATACGAGCGTGCACTTCTTCTCTTCGCGCAGCTTGTGCGCCAGCGCGATGCCATCGGCCACGCCGAGCTGTGGACCCAAGTGGCTGATCATGCCAACCAATTTGTATTCCTGTGTCCCGAAGTGGAAACTGCGATCGCGGCCTTTGGTGAAACCGTTGGCACGCCCTTGGAACTGGCTGAAGAGCCTTGCCATTGGAACACCGCGTGAAGTGAAGGTGCCCAAATTGCGGTGCATCGGGAGGATATACTCATCGGGGTGCATGGCCAAAGCCGCACCCACGGCAACCGCCTCTTGCCCGATACCACTGAACCACTTACTGATGCGACCTTGACGGAGCATGCTGAGCATTTTCTCCTCGATAAGGCGTGGACGAAGCAGGTGCTCGTAGATGTCCAGCAGCTCAGTATTGCTCAGTTTACCACGCTCAAAGGCGAGTTGTTTCTTGTCTATGGCTTCGATGGTCATGGGTTTCGCTCCGCAGCTCGACAACGGCCTTGCATACTTGCGGTTGGGCAAAAGTACCGGTGGCCGAGCATGCGGAAATGGACATGGGCTAGAGGATGCCAACACTTGTTGTGGACTTTCACCGCCAAGGGTTTCTTAGGTTCGCGGACTTCACGAATGGCTGGCACCGCAACCACAGGGTCCTTCAACCCTTTTTTCCGCATCGTCGCCACCTTGGGCATGGTGGCAGCGGTTTTCTTCCTGCACCGCGTTGCGTTCTTCTTATTGAACCAGGACGGTTTCCCAGAGCCCCCGTTCAGTGCGTTCATCGGCGGAATTCGATTCGATGCCAGTGCGATCGCGTGGTTGTACAGTCCGTGGATCCTGCTTATGGTTGTGAGACCGGTCCTGAACGGTTGGTTCCACGTGGTGCAGAGATCCCTTTTCCATTTGAGCAATGTGTTCTGCTTTTTCCTCAATTGCACCGATCTGGAGTATTACAAGTTCACGCTCAAGCGCAGCACTGCTGACCTCTTCGGTATAGCCAGCGGGGGTGATGATCTCGCACACTTGGCCCCGGTGTTCGCTCAGGACTTCTGGTATGTGGTTGTCATCTTCATCGTTTCTATTGTCTTAGCGGATCTCGGATACCGCATGGCATCAAGAAGATGGCCTTCGGTACCTGAAAAGCGATGGTGGTTGTGGCGAATCGGTGTTGTGTTGCTCGTTGTGCTGTGCTCACGCGGCGGCCTTCAGTACATGCCGCTTACGGTGCTTGACGCGAGTTCCTACTCATCTCCAGCGTACATGCCGTTGGTTCTCAATTCGCCGTTTACGGTAATGACGAGCATTGGCAAGCCGACTATCGAAAAACGCGAGTTCATGCCACAGGCCGAAGCGGACAGGATATGGCCTGTGGTCCACTTTTACGGACAGAACAAATTGGTTCCGGGTCGTCCCAACGTGGTGGTTATCGTGTTGGAAAGTTTCAGTGGCACATACAGCAGTTTGCTGAACGGCGGTAGAGAAGGCTATATGCCTTTTCTGGATTCGCTTATGGGGAAGGGGTTGTACTACACACAAGCGCACGCCAACGGTCGCCGAAGTATTGACGGACTGCCTGCGATCATAGCGAGCATGCCGAAGATGATGGAAGAGGCGTTCACCACGTCGCCATACGCCGATGCGCCGTTCACTGCGTTACCGGATCTCCTCGCTGCAGAGGGCTACAGCACAAGTTTTTACCATGGCGGGAATAATGGGACGATGGGTTTTGATGCTTTCGCACGGTCAGCGGGTTTTCAGCGATACGTTGGACGGAACGAGTATCCGCACGAAGATCATGACGACGGTATCTGGGGTATTCGTGATCAGCCTTTTCTTCAGTTCTATGCCAACGAGCTGAACAAGGAAAAGCAGCCGTTCATGAGTTCGGTCTTCACGCTCAGTTCCCACCACCCTTACAAACTGCCGGAGGCTGATGCAAAGCGCTTCGCAGGGGGCAAACTCACCATTCACCCAACGCTGAACTATGCTGACAATGCGTTGCGTGAGTTCTTTGCGACCGCTCACAACATGCCCTGGTTCGCCAATACGCTGTTCGTGATCACTGCTGATCATACGGCCGATCTGGAACGGAACGGTGAACAGAGTGGTTCGGCATACGACTTCTGGATACCGATGGTCTATTACATGCCCGGAGTTATTGCACCTCAAGCTGATGTACGTACGACCCAACAGATCGACATTCTTCCTACGGTTCTCGACCTTATCGGATACGC
Organism: Flavobacteriales bacterium; assembly: GCA_031410075.1. Lineage (GTDB taxonomy): Bacteria > Bacteroidota > Bacteroidia > Flavobacteriales_F > PHOS-HE28 > PHOS-HE28. The sequence continues at coordinate 1,685 of JANNYL010000201.1, read as the reverse complement.
CAGGCCGTTCTTCTCGTTCGGGAGCAGCACCCTGCGCATGGAACGGCCACCTGCGGCGATCAGCGAAGGCAATGCGACCTGGCTAATGGTTACACCCCGTGTTCAGTTGCGCAGTGATGGTACGAACATCCTTTGGCACGATGGCATTGGTAGCACGTGGAAGCCAGAGGAGAAGACCTTGCCCACAGCGTTCGATCTTGAAGCCGCTCATCGCCTATTGCAGGCATCTGTGCAGCAATTCAACACACATTTGCTGGAACGCGACATGGTGATAAAGGAATGATGAAGGCGACATTGATCCTGAACCCGCGCAGCGGGAAGCGCAGAGCGATGACCGTTCTTGACGCTGCAGGAAGACTTGCTCAAAAGCATGGGATAGAGCTCATCGAAAAGGTGATCGATGGTGCTGGTCATGGAACCGAACTGGCGAAAGAAGCCGTAGCAGCAGGACAAGACCGTGTGATCAGTGTTGGGGGAGATGGAACCTTGAACGCCATCGCAGCTGGACTGGTGGGCACCGCCGTTCCATTGGGCGTAGTGGCCATGGGCAGCGGAAACGGTTACGCACGGTCCCAGAAACTGCCGTTGAAGCCAGAGGATGCTCTGAGAGTTGCTTTCACCGGTAATGCGAGCCCAATGGATGTGTGTTACTTGAACGACCATCTCTTCCTGGGCACCGCTGGTATCGGTTTCGATGCCCGCGTTGCACATGCTTTCGATAAGAGCAAAGGTCGGGGCATGAGCGGTTACCTGAAGATCGTGTTGAAGGAGATCATGGGTGCGAAGCCCATGCGTGTAGTGGTCAAAGCGAACAACGAAACACTGGAAGCACATGTGCTGATGCTCGTGTTCTGCAATACACGCGAGTTCGGGAACGGAGCGATCATAAGTCCTGGGTCTGCTCCGGATGATGGGTTGGCCGAACTACGACTGGTCGCCAAGCCGCCGTTGATCCCATTACTGAAAGCCTTCTACGACGTCTATACTGAGCGAGCGGACCGGAGCAAGTACATCAAGAACATCGTTACGCGTGAGGCCACGGTGCACCAGGCAGGAACACTGGCGCATCTGGATGGCGAGCCCCTGGAGGTCGGGAATGAGGTGCGTTTCCGGTTGGAGCCGAAGCGGCTATGGGTGGTTCGTTGAAGGCTTACTTTCCCTTCATCTCTCCCTGCTTCCTTTCCAATTGCATCGGGTTAGGCATGTTCCACTTCTGATCTTTGAAAATGTCGAAGCGAGTGGGTACCATTTTCGGCGGCCAGCTATTGTTGTTCAGGTCGCAGTCGGCGGTTTCGAGGAAGGGGTCCAGCGTTACGCTCTTTACCTCTTTTCGCTTCACGAAAACCCTGGTCACTTCATCAGCGGTCTTCCAGATCTCAGCGGCAATAGGTTCAGTCTCTTTGGTGCCGTCAGTGTATTCCCATTCCAGGATGATCGGCATTACCAAACCGCCGATGTTCTTGAAGGAGACTTCGTAGAGGTGCAGGTCTTCGTTCAATAGGGCCAGTTCTTCGGGCTTCAGGCCCTTCTTCCATTTCTCGAACTCGGTCATATCGCGCTCGGTTGCCGTAAGCGGATCGTATCGATTGTAAAAGTCCTTCGTGTTCGGATCGCGTTCAACAACAACCTGAGCTACGTCGGTCTTGTTGCGCTCGCGACTCAGATCGACCACTTCGCGTGACTTG